>NZ_JASCXP010000461.1:0-5648 GCF_030010695.1 Nocardia sp. CC201C | reverse complement strand
CCCCCCCCCCCCCGGAGGAGAAGTGGCGTCGCGCAGCCGAATTCAGGCCGCCGCCGGTTGGCTGTCGTCCGCGAACTGGGTCCGGTACAGCTCCGCGTACCGCCCCTGCTCCGCCAGCAACCGGGTGTGCGTGCCGCGCTCCACGATCCGCCCGTGCTCGAGCACCACGATCTGATCGGCATTGCGAATCGTCGACAGCCGGTGTGCGATGACCAGGGCCGTCCGCCCGTCGAGCGCCTCGGCCAGTGCCGCCTGCACCGCCGCCTCCGAGGTCGAGTCCAGCGAGGCGGTGGCCTCGTCCAGGATCACTACGCGCGGCTGTCGCAACAGCAGCCGGGCAATGGTCAGCCGCTGCCGTTCACCGCCCGAGAGCCGGTAGCCGCGCTCGCCGACCACAGTGTCCAGGCCGTCGGGCAGCGATGCGATCAGCTCGCTCAGGCGCGCCCGGCGCAGCGCGTCCCACAGCTCCTCGTCGTCGGCCTCGGGCCGGGCCAGCAGCAGATTGTTGCGAATGGTGTCGTGGAACAGGTGCCCGTCCTGGGTGACCAGCCCGACGGTGGCCTGGATGGAGCTGCCCTTCAGCTCTCGCACATCCACCCCGCCCAGCCGCACCGCTCCGGAGTCCACGTCGTAGAGCCGCGAAACCAGTTGCGCGATGGTGGATTTCCCGGCCCCCGAGGAGCCGACCAGCGCCACCATCTGACCTGGCTCGGCGCGCAGCGACACCTGGTGCAGCACCTGTTCCCCGCCGCGGGTGTCCAGCGTCGCCACCTCCTCCAGCGAGGCCAACGACACCTTGTCCGCCGATGGGTAGCCGAAGTCCACCGCGTCCAGTTCCACCGACACCGGTCCGTCCGGCACCGCCCCCGCATCGGGCGCGTCCTCGATGAGCGGCTTCAGATCCAGCACCTCGAAGACCCGCTCGAAGCTCACCAGCGCCGACATGATGTCCACCCGGGCGCTGGCCAGCGCCGTAAGCGGCGAGTACAACCGGGTCAGCAGCAGCGAAAGCGACACCACCGCACCGGCTTCCAGCTGTCCGCGCAGGGCGTAGAACCCGCCCAGGCCGTACACCAGCGCGATGGCCAGCGCCGACACCAGGGTCAGCGCCGTGATGAACACGGTTTGCAGCATGGCCGTGCGTATACCGATATCGCGCACTCGACCCGCCCGCAGCGCGAACTCCGAGGACTCCTGCGTCGGTCGCCCGAACAGCTTCACCAGGGTCGCGCCGGGGGCGGAGAATCGCTCGGTCATCTGCGTGCTCATGGCGGCATTGAGTCCGGCCGCCTCCCGCTGGATTCCGGCCAGCCTGCGCCCCATGGCCCGCGCCGGCAGCACGAACACCGGTAGCAGCAGCAGTGCGAGCAGCGTGATCTGCCAGGACAGCCGCAGCATGACGGCCAGCGTGAGCACGAGCGTCACCAGATTGGTGACCACTCCGGACAGTGTGGAACTGAAGGCCCGCTGGGCGCCGATGACATCGTTGTTGAGGCGGCTGACCAGCGCGCCGGTGCGGGTGCGGGTGAAGAAGGCCACCGGCATGCGCTGCACATGGTCGAACACCGCGGTGCGCAGGTCGAAGATCAGCCCCTCGCCGATGCGCGCCGACAGCCACCGGATGATCAGGCCCAGTGCGGCATCCAGCACCGCCACTACGCCGATGACGATCGCCAGCATCACCACCACACGCGGAGCGGACCCCTGCACGATGCCGTCCACGACCCGTCCGGCGAGAACCGGACCGGCCACCGCCAGCAGCGCCGAGATCACGCTGAAGCCCAGGAAGGCCAGCAGCCTGCGGTGATGCCGCTGCGCGAAGGCCAGAATCCGCCGTGCCGTCGTCAGCCGCAGCGGACGCTGCTCGTTGGGCGCGTGCACCTGCCGGTACAGCTGATCCCACGCCACGGATTCGATACTCATGCTCGCTCTCCTCACCGCTTCGGGTCTATGGAACCCGAGGGCACCGACAGTAAGACCTCAACAAAGGTTGAGAGCAAGCCCATCCGCCGGGCGACACGCCTTCGCTCTGGGCGAAACGCCGCGCCCGGCCCGCCGCGGTCTCCCCCGTGCTCCTGACCGCCAGTAGCATTTTCGGTGTGACCGAGAAGCTCAGCATCACCATGCCCGATCGGGTGGCCGCTGCGGCTCGGGCCGCCGCCGCGGCCGCCGGGAAACCCCTCTCCACCTGGATCGCCGAAACCATCGACCGCGTCACCTACGCCGATGCCCGGCGCAATGACGTGGCGCTGATGGAACAGCACAAACTGCTGGGCGGCGAGTGGGCGCAGCAACAGGCCGCCGCCTTCCAGGCGGCCCGGGGAGTGCGTGGGTGATCGCCCAGCGGGGCCACATCATCCTCACCCAGGCGGCCACGGTCATGCCGGGCGGCACCATGTTCCTGGTCGTCTCCGGCGACAACTACAACAACGATCAGCCCGGCCTGCGGCTGGTGGTCCAGGTGGTCGGGCCGCAACTGCGCCCCGCCGCCGGGGCCTACCTCTACGACCTCGGCACCGTGGGCACCGCCGTCCTGGTCGCGCCGACCACCCTGCCCAGCGACTGGCTCACCGGCGAACCCATCGCGGTCATCGACCAGGACACCATGGACGACATCGCCACCCGCATCGCGCGGCTGTACCTGTGAAGACATGTCCGATCGCCTGGCACGACGGACGATCCGGCTGTGCCCAGCGCGGCCTCCGCCGCCGGGATGTCTCGTGCAGCTCCCCGCCGGTGGGCACCGTCGCTGCGGTGGGCCGCCTAGGCTGACAGCGTGACCGATTCGCTGGAACGGGCGCTGCGGGGCCGGATCGCGGGTGAGGTGGACGCCTCGCCGCGGCGGCGCGCCGAGTATTCCACCGACGCCTCGAACTACCGGGTGCCGCCCCGGGCGGTCGTTTTTCCGCGCACCGTCGCGGATGTGGAATCCACGCTGGCCTTCGCGCTGGTGGAGGGCCTGCCCGTGACCGCGCGCGGAGGCGGAACCTCGGTGGCGGGCAATGCGATCGGGTCCGGGATCGTGCTGGACTTCAGCAGGCATATGCACGCGATCCTGGAGGTGGACGCCGAACGCGCGCTGGCCCGGGTGCAGCCGGGGGTGGTGCTGTCCACCCTGCAGCGCGCGGCGGGCGCGCACGGCCTGCGCTTCGGGCCGGACCCGTCCACGCAGAACCGCTGCACGCTGGGCGGCATGATCGGCAACAATGCCTGCGGCCCGCGCGCCGTGGCCTGGGGGCGCACCTCGGATACGGTGCGAGAACTTCGCATTCTCGACGGTACCGGCGTCGAGCGCACCCTCGCCGACGATCCGGCCGCAGTGCCGGGGCTGCCCGAATTCACTCGTGCGAACCTGGCCCTCATCCGCACCGAACTGGGTCGCTTCGACCGGCAGGCATCCGGGTATGCGCTGGAACACCTGCTCCCGGAGCGCGGTTCGTCGATCGCCAAGGCGTTCGTCGGCACCGAGGGCACCTGTGGCCTGCTCCTGGAGGCGACCGTCGGGCTCGTGCCCATTCCGGCCGCCACCGTGCTGGTCGTGCTCGGCTATCCCGATATGCCCACCGCCGCGGACGATATCGCCGCCGTCATGGCGGGCGCGCCCATCGCGGTGGAGGGCCTGGACGCTCGCCTGGTCGACGCGGTGCGAGCGCATCGCGGCACGGTGCCGGAGCTCCCGCGCGGCGGTGGCTGGCTGTTCGTGGAGTTCGGCGGCGACAGCCCCGATCAGGTGCGGGCGGCGGCCGAACGGCTGTGCCGCACCGCCCATGCGCTCGATTCCCGAATCGTCACCGATATCGCTGTGGCCCAGGCACTCTGGCGGATTCGCGCCGACGGTGCCGGGCTGGCCGGTCGTACCCCCGACGGCACTCCGGCCTGGCCCGGTTGGGAGGACGCCGCCGTCCCGCCCGAGCGTCTGGGCGCGTATCTGCGCGAATTCCAGGCCCTCACCCGCGATCACGGCCTGGACGGCCTGCTCTACGGTCACTTCGGCGACGGCTGCATTCATGTGCGCCTGGATCTGCCGATCGCCGATGCACCGCAACGCTTCCGGTCCTTCCTGGAGGATGCCGCCGATCAGGTGGTGAAGTTCGGCGGTTCACTGTCGGGCGAGCACGGCGACGGTCGTGCCCGCTCGGAACTGTTGGCGCGCATGTACTCCCCCGCCGCGCTGGCCGCCTTCGCCGGATTCAAGGCGCTGTTCGATCCGGATGACGTGCTCAACCCCGGGGTCCTGGTCGACCCGCGCCCGATCGACACCGATCTTCGGCTGGCCGGGCTGCGGCCGGTGTCCGCCGCCGGCGGCTTCGCCTATCCCGGCGACGGCGATATCGGCACCGCGGTGCACCGCTGCGTGGGCGTCGGCAAATGCCGTGCCGATACCCGCGCCTCCGGCGGCTTCATGTGTCCCTCCTATCTGGCCACCGCCGACGAGAAGGACAGCACCCGCGGCCGTGCCCGCGTACTCCAGGAGGTAGCGCGCGGCGCGCTCGACTGGCGTTCGGACGCGGTGGCGGAATCCCTCGATCTCTGCCTGTCCTGCAAGGCATGTCATGCGGACTGCCCGGCCGGTGTGGACATCGCGACCTACAAGTCCGAGACCCTGCACCGCCGCTACCGGGGGCGACGCCGCCCGCTCGACCACTACTCGCTCGGGCGGCTGCCGCGGTGGCTGGCGGCTGCCTCGCGGCTGGCCCGGCCGGTCAACGCTCTCGCGAAGATCGGCCCGCTGCGTCGAATCGGCTTGCGCGCGGCCGGAATAGATCCCCGCCGACCGGTGCCCGCGCTGGCGCACAAGAGTTTCCGTCGCGGATGGACCGGCAGCACGGCCGCCGGCCCGGAGGTGATGCTGTGGGTGGACACCTTCACCGACGGCTTCGACCCCGATATCGCCTCGGCCGCGGTGGACCTCATCGAATCACTGGGCTACCGGGTGCGGATTCCCGAGCGCCGGGTGTGCTGCGGCCTGACCTGGATCAGCACCGGGCAGCTGGACGGCGCGCGCACCCGGCTGCGCGCCACCGTGGACGCCCTCGTCGACCATGTGCGCGCCGGTGGTCTGGTGGTCGGGCTGGAACCGTCCTGCACCGCCGCCCTGCGCGACGACCTGCCCCGCCTGCTGCCCGGCGACGAGAGCTCGGCCCGGGTCGCGGCGGCGGTGCGGACCCTGGCCGAATTCCTGCTGGAGCAGCCGCGGTGGCGGCCACCCGATCGCGCCGCCACCACGGTGGTGGTGCAGCCGCACTGCCACCAGCACGCGATCATGGGCTTCGCCGCCGACCGCGAGGTCCTCGCCCGCACCGGCGCGACGGTGGTCCCGATCGCCGGTTGCTGCGGCCTCGCCGGCAACTTCGGCATGCAGCGCGGCCACTACGACCTCTCGGTCGCGGTCGCCGAGAACACCCTGCTGCCCGCCCTGCGCGCGGCGGGCCCCGACGCCGTCTTCCTGGCCGACGGCTTCTCCTGCCGCACCCAGGCCGACCAACTGGCCGGACGTCCCGCCCAACACCTCGCCCAATTCCTGCGGGACACCTGAGCCGCGCGACGCACCACCGCGCACGATTGCCGCCCGCCTTCGGTACGCCCATCTCAGCACGACCTCATCGCGCGCCCACCGACGCCATACCGCGTCAGCGCGGAGACCCGAC
>NZ_JASCXP010000460.1:0-5666 GCF_030010695.1 Nocardia sp. CC201C | reverse complement strand
GCGCGAACAGCAGTGGTGATCGCTGCCACTGAAGGCGTTCCGGCACTTGTTTTACATTGATTTGAGTCGTCCGACCGTGGTGGTGGTCGTCCGGCCGTAGGGTCACTCGGCATGGAAAGCGCAACGGGCTGGGATGCCATCGACGGTGCACTGCGTCGGCTGTACGGCGAGGCGACGCCGTTCCACCTGGGTACGAAGCAGCCGTGGGCGCTCGGCGGCCCGGATCCGCTCGACGGCATCAGCGTTTTCGGTCGGACGGACCCGATCGCGCATTGGCATTACGTCGGTTACGGCATGTCGGAACTGTACGAGAAGGAGTCCGCCGATCCGCATACCTCGGGCTGGGGATTCGAGTTCACCATGCGCGTGGTCCGGTCGACGGCCGAGTCGCAGCCGCCGCTGTGGCCCGCGCAGCTGCTGCAGACGCTGGGCCGTTACGTATTCCAGAGCGAGAACCGTTTCGAGCCGGGTCACACCATGAAGGCGGGCGGCCCGCTGGCCGGCGACCGCCCCGACAGCGCCATCCGCGCCATGGCCTTCACGGTCGACCCGGAACTCGGCGAGATCGGCACCCCGCACGGCAGTCTGCGCTTCCTCCAGGTGGTGGGCCTGACCCTGGACGAGTACCAGACTGCGCTGGGCGGTAACGCGCCCGCGCTGCTGGCCCGGCTCGCCGCCGACCTGCCGCTCTACGTCACCGACGCCGATCGGCCCTCGCTGCTCGCGCGCGGCTGAGCGCGGCTACTTCAGCGCGTCGCCGATCCCGCACACCTTCCACTCACCGTTCTCCTTGACCAGGTCGTAGGTGAGTGACTGGGTGTTGGTGCGGCCGCCGAAGTTCACCTCGACGTCGACGGTGAAGGTGCCCTCGTCCGCGCCCGAGGGCACGTCGACGCTCTTCAGGGTCGTCTTGGAGTCGACCTTGGGCACATTGGTGACGGTGATGCCGCCGGTGTCGACGCTCTCGATCATCGACAGGTCCGACTGGCAGATGAGGTCCTTGTTCTTCGCGCCGCCGTTGACGAAGTCTTCGGCCACATCGCGCGGGTCGTCCGAGCCGCCGACAATGCCGCCGCCCGAACCCGAGAGCAGGAACACCGCACCGATGCCGAGCACGGCCACCAGCGCGACCCCGCCGATGATCAGCGGCATCTGATTCTTGCCGCCGCTCGGAGGCTGCTGCGGGTAGCCGCCGGGCCCGGGCCCGAACTGCGGCTGCGGTGCACCCGGATGGGGCTGCTGCGGCATGCCGGGCTGCTGGTGCCGGGGCGCGCCGAATTGCTGTGGGGGAGCGCCGTATTGCTGAGGAGCGCCGTGCTGCTGGGGTGCACCGTACTGCTGCGGAGCGCCGTACTGTTGCGGGGCGCCGTACTGCTGGGGCGCGCCGGACATCGGCTGCTGGGGTCCCGGTCCGAACCGCTGCGGTGGTTGCCCGCCCGCCGGATGCGGCGGCCATCCGCCCGGCTGCTGGTAGGGGTTCGGCTGGCGTGGGTCACTCATCTGTCAAATCCTGTACACCTCAGCGGAAAAGAATCGCGGACCGCCGCACCGATGCGCGGCCGATGATCGCACGACGCGTCGAAACGGACGCCGCCGCGATTCAATCACCGCCGTCCACCGCGCCGGTAATGCCCGCGGGTGTTTTTACATCCGTTTGAGATTCGCGAGCCCGCCATTTCGCTGCCGGGCTGCGAGAATTCGGCACCGTGAGTTCTTCGGGTCGGCCGTTACCACGGCCCGCGCGCGGCGCGCAGTTCCGCCAGGGTCATGCCGTGGCGGCGGCGCACCAGGGTGCGCAGGGTGGCGGGGCTGGAGTAGCCGACGTGTGCCGCGATGGAGTCGACGGTCAGCGTGGTGGTGCGCAGCAGGTGCGCGGCCCGCTCCAGACGGATGTCGTTGGCGAACTCGCGGGGTGTCAGGCCGATTTCGGCGCGGGTGGCGCGTTGCAGGGTGCGCGTGGTGGTGCCCAGTTCGCGGGCGGCGGTGGCGATGTGCAGCGGTTCGGACAGATGTGCGCGCACCCAGCGTTCGAAGGCGGCGACCAGCGCGTCGCCGCGGGCGACCACCTCGGGAATGGCGAAGGCGGCCTGGGTGTCCCGATTGCCGAGCGCCAGGTAGCGGGCGGTCAGCTCGGCCAGCGCCGGGGACCGGCCGTGCACCAGCGACAGGGCGAGGTCCATATGGGACAGTGACGCCCCGGCGGTAGTGATCCGGCCGCCCCGGCACAGCAGGCGGCTCTCGTCCAGTGCCACCCGGGGGTAGCGGCGGCGGAAGCTCGGCCCGAGCCACCAGCTCGTCGTCGCGGGCGCACCGTCGAGCACCCCGGCCTCGGCGAGGAAGAAGGTGCCGGTGCAGGCGGCCGCCAGCCGCCCGCCGGCGTGGTGGGTCCGCCGGATGTGGTCGAGCACCGGCCTGCTGTGCGGTGCCGAGACCAGACCGATCAGCGTCTGCGCGTCGAGCACGTTCACCGCCGGCACGATGACGAGATCGACCTCCTCGCGCAGCTCGGCCAGGGGCGTGGTGGTCACGGAGTGTCCGTTGCCGGAACGGACCCGGTGGCCGAAGGAGACGGTGTGCACCCGCCACGGGGGCGGTGGCTGCGGGAGTCGCTCCCGCAATCCGTTCGCCATGCTGAAGGTCTCGATCAGCGCCGCGTAACCGAAGTCGGCGACGCCGTCGACCACGAATACCGCGACGTTCATGTCGCGCATGCTACTGAACCCGTCGCATTCGCTACTGCCCCTACCGGTAAGCCTGTCCTAATCTCTTGGACTCGTGACCGATTCGGGAGGAGATCGGATGAGGACAATGACGGAGAGTGTGGTGACCGACCGAAGTCCGGGGGGACGGGTGCGGTTGCTGCTGATCGAGGACGACGACATATCCGGCGATGCGCTGGTGGATATGTTGACCGAAAGGGGTTTCGACGCCGAACGCAAACGCCGGGGAGCCGATCTGCTGCTCGGCCACCGTGACTACGATGCCGCGCTGCTGGACCTGGAGCTGCCCGACGGCTGTGGCCTGACCACCCTGCGGCGGCTGCGCGAGGTGAGTTCGATACCGGTGGTGCTGCTCAGCGAGGACGACGACGAACGGACCATCGTGCGGGGGCTGCGCGGTGGGGCCGACGACTGTCTGGTCAAACCGCCGCGGATCGGCGAACTGGTGGCACGCATCGAACACGCCATGCGCCGCACCGCGGCGGAGGCGGCGGCCCGGTCCGCGGTGGTGGACACCGGTGACGTGCGCGTCGATCCGGTGGCCCGGGAGGTCACCGTGGCCGGCGCGCCGATCCTGCTCACTCACAAGGAATTCGAGCTGGTGGAGGCATTGGTGGAGCGGCCGGGGCAGGCGGTGAGCCGGGAGATCCTGATGGATCGTATCTGGGGTGACGCCTTTCTCGCCGTCTCCCGCAGCCTGGACGTGCACATCTCGACCCTGCGGGCCAAACTCGACCGGCCCGGACTGATCACCACGGTGCGCGGCTTCGGCTACCGCTGGGCTACCCAGCCCGAGGTGGTCAGCTCGGCGGGCGCAGCGCGGCGAATTCGTCGGTGACGCGGATCTCGGTGTCGGTGAAGCGGTAGAGCGCGGCCGGGCGGCCACCCGTCCGGCCGGGTGAGGCGGTCGCGCCGGTGGGGGTGATGACCCCGCGGCGCGACAGCACCCGTTGCAGATTCGTGGTGTCCACCTCGTATCCGAGTGCCGCGCAGTAGATCTCGCGCAGGGTGGACATGGTGAAGTGCTCCGGGGCCAGACCGAAGGCGATATTGGTGTAGGAGAGCTTCGCCGCCAGCCGGGTGCGGGCGTGCCCCACCACCACGCCGTGGTCGAAGGACATGTCCGGCAGTGCCGACACCGGATGCCAGCGGGTGTCCGGCGGCAGCTTCGGGTCGGCGGTCAGCGGCACCAGACCCAGATAGGCCGAGGCGATGCGACGGTCACCGGGCACCCGGTGTGGATCGCTGAACACCGACAGCTGCTCCAGGTGGGTCAGCTCACGCACATCCACCTTCTCGGCGAGCTGGCGGGCGGCGGAGAAGTCGAGGTCCTCGTCGTCGCGCAGCCGCCCGCCCGGCAGCGACCAGGTGCCCTTGGCCGGATCGAGGGCCCGCTCCCACAGCAGTACGGCCAGTTCGGTGCGTTGGCCGGGCGGGCAGCGGCGATCCAGCGATCGACGCGGTGCCTCGGCCCCCGAACCCTCGGAAACGTCACTACCTGCGGTGATGCCATCGGGGAAGCGGCGAACCTGGAACACCGCGGTGAGCGATTCGTGGATGGTGCTACGATGGGCCACGTTTTCGATTCTAAGTCGAAAACCGGGTGTATGCGAATCGGCGAAGCTGCCGGGCGCATGAGAGTTAGGAGCCGGACCATGGCTGCACTGGGTGCGATGATGCCGCTGACCGAGCGCATCACCGATGGACCGTCGGGTTTCGGGGGAGTCGAGGCCACTCCGGAGTGGGCGCGGGAGATCAAGCGACTGGCGCGCGAGCGCAATGCCACCATCCTCGCGCACAACTACCAGCTGCCCGAGATTCAGGACGTCGCCGACCACGTGGGTGACTCCCTCGCACTGTCCCGGATCGCGGCCGAGGCACCCGAGGACACCATCGTGTTCTGCGGTGTGCACTTCATGGCCGAGACCGCCAAGATCCTGAGCCCGGAGAAGACGGTGCTCATCCCCGATCAGCGCGCGGGCTGCTCACTGGCCGACTCCATCACCGCCGACGAACTGCGCGCGTGGAAGGCCGAACATCCGGGGGCGCTGGTGGTCTCCTACGTCAACACCACCGCCGCGGTGAAGGCCCTCACCGATATCTGCTGCACGTCCTCCAACGCCGTGGACGTGGTCGCCTCCATCGACCCCGACCGCGAGGTGCTGTTCCTGCCGGACCAGTTCCTGGGCGCGCACGTCAAGCGGGTGACCGGACGCGAGAACATGCACATCTGGATGGGCGAATGCCACGTGCACGCCGGAATCAACGGCGACGAGCTGAACGAGCAGGCCCGTACCCATCCGGACGCGGAACTGTTCGTGCACCCCGAATGCGGTTGCGCCACCTCGGCGCTCTACCTCGCGGGCGCGGGCGAGTTCCCGGCCGACCGGGTGCACATCCTGTCCACCGGCGGCATGATCGACGCCGCCAAGGCAGCGGCGGCGCGGAGCTCGCGCAGCGGCGAGTCGGGCACAGCGAGCCAGGTGCTGGTCGCCACCGAGGTCGGCATGCTGCACCAGCTGCGCAAGGCCGCCCCCGGCGTGGACTTCCAGGCCGTCAACGACCGCGCCTCCTGCAAGTACATGAAGATGATCACCCCCGCCGCCCTGCTCCGCTCCCTGGTGGAGAACCGCGACGAGGTCCACGTCGACCCCGAAACCGCCGCCCTGGCCCGCAACTCGGTGCAGCGCATGATCGAGATCGGCAATCCGGGCGGCGGCGAGTGACAGGCGGCCCCCAGCTCCCGACGGCCCACGCGGCCGCCGGGCCGGGGGCGCGCACGGTCGCCGGGCCGGGTAGGCCCGTCGTCGGGCTGGGGATGTGCGCGGTCGCCGAGCAGTCCGCGCGGCTGGCGGTCGAGCCAGGAGTGCGGGTAGCTGTGTTGGGCAGTGCGGGTGCTGGGCCTGGGCGGCGAATGGTTGCCGGGCGCGGAGTGCGGCTGGCGGA
>NZ_JASCXP010000459.1:0-5692 GCF_030010695.1 Nocardia sp. CC201C | reverse complement strand
CGCGCGCTGCCGCCGAGCGGTCGGGGCGGCGCGGACGCGCGCAGGTCGATAGATTCGGATTCATCGCGTCGCCGTTCGGCCTCCACCGAATCGTGGCGCAGCACCCGGGCCTGGGAGCCCAGCTATCCGATGAGACATGCGAGAGAACGGGGAAATTCGAGGTGACAGGGGAGCGACCGCTCTCGGTGATCGTGGCGGGCGGTGGCACCGCGGGACATATCGAGCCCGCGCTGGCCGTGGCGGACGCGCTGCGGCGAATCGACCCGAATATCCGGGTGACCGCACTCGGCACCCAGCGCGGACTCGAAACGAAACTCGTGCCCGAACGCGGCTATCCGCTGGAACTCGTGCCGCCGGTGCCACTGCCGCGTAAGCCCACCATGGATCTGCTGCGGCTGCCGGGGCGTGTCCGCGCCTCCGTGTCACGGACACGCCAGATCATCGACGCCGTCGAGGCCGATGTGATCTTCGGGGTGGGCGGCTATGTCGCGCTACCCGCCTATCTGGCGGCCGGTCCCGGTCCGCTGCGGCGGCGGCGCAGGGTACCGGTGGTCCTCCACGAGGCCAATGCCAAGGCCGGTATCGCCAACAAAATCGGCGCCCGCGTCGCGGCGCGCGTGCTGGCGGCCGTGCCGAATTCGGGCGTGGCGGCGCGCGGCCGGGCCGACGCCGAGGTGGTCGGCATTCCGGTGCGCGGATCCATCTCCGGACTCGACCGCGCGGGCCTGCGGGCCGCCGCGCGCAGCGAATTCGGCCTGCCCGCCGAGGGGCCGGTACTGCTGGTCTTCGGCGGCTCCCAGGGCGCGCGGACGCTCAACGAAGCGGTCTCGGCGGCCGCGCCGCAGCTCATCGCCGCCGGCATCTCGGTACTGCACGCGCACGGGCCGAAGAACAGCCTCACCCTCGACGACGCCGCCGGGGACAATGCGAAATACGTTGCCGTGCCGTACCTGTCGCGGATGGATCTGGCCTACGCCGCCGCCGACGCGGTGGTGTGCCGCTCGGGCGCCATGACCGTCGCCGAGGTGTCGGCCGTCGGTCTGCCCGCCTTCTACGTGCCCCTGCCGCACGGAAACGGGGAGCAGGAACTCAATGCCCGCCCGGTGGTGGCCGCCGGCGGTGGCAGAATCGTGGCGGACGCGGAGCTGACTCCGAAATACGTGATCGACGAGGTGATACCGCTGCTCATGGATTCCGATCGGCTGACGGCAATGGGGCGCGCCGCGGCGAACGCCGGACATCGCGACGCCGCCGACGTCATCGCGCGTATCGTGCTGGAGGTGGCGGGCCGATGACGGAGGAGACGGCGGCACCGGTCGAACAGCGCACCGACCTGCCCGCGAATCTGCACCGGGTGCACATGATCGGCATCGGCGGCGCGGGCATGTCCGGCATCGCGCGCATCCTGCTCTCCCGCGGCGGACTCGTCTCCGGCTCGGACGCCAAGGAGAGCCGCGGCGTACTGGCGCTGCGGGCGCGCGGCGCGCAGGTGCGCATCGGTCACGACGCCAGCGCCCTGGACCTGCTACCCGGCGGCCCCAGCGCCGTCGTCACCACCTACGCCGCCATCCCCAAGACCAATCCGGAACTGGTGGAGGCGAATCGCCGCGGCATCCCGGTGCTGCTGCGCCCCGCCGTGCTCGCCTCGCTCATGCAGGGGCACCGCTCGCTGCTGGTCTCCGGTACGCACGGCAAGACCTCCACCACCTCCATGCTGGTGGTGGCCTTGCAGCACTGCGGATTCGATCCGTCCTTCGCGGTCGGCGGCGAACTCAACGAATCCGGCACCAACGCCCACCACGGCACCGGCGGCAGCTTCGTGGCCGAGGCCGACGAGAGCGACGCCTCGCTGCTGCAATACGCGCCCGACGTCGCGGTCGTCACCAATATCGAATCCGACCACCTGGACTACTTCGGCTCCGACGAAGCCTACGTGCAGGTCTTCGACGACTTCGTGGACCGCCTGGTACCCGGCGGGAAACTCGTGGTGTGCCTGGACGATCCGGGCTCGCTGGGACTGGCCGAACGCACCGTGGCCAGGCTCGCCGACGACGACCGCGGCATCCAGGTGCTCGGCTACGGCTCGGCCGGAGTGGCGACCGGGGTGCCCGTCGCCGCGCGCCTGCACTCCTGGGAGCCGCGCGATGTGGGCGGTGTGGCGCAGTTCCAGCTCGCCGACGAACCCGCGCCGCGCACGCTCCGGCTCTCGGTACCCGGCCGCCACATGGCGCTCAACGCGCTCGGCGCGCTGCTGGCCGCCCGCGCCGCCGGGGCCGACGTTGGCGAGATCATCCAGGGGCTGGAGGGTTTCGGCGGCGTGCACCGACGCTTCCAGCTCACCGGGCGGGAGAACGGCGTGCGCGTCTTCGACGACTACGCCCACCACCCCACCGAGGTGCGCGCCGTGCTCGGCGCGGCGGCGGAGCTGGTGGCGCAGGAGGCCGCCGACGGGGCGCGGTCGCGGCCCGGGCGAGTGATCGTGGTCTTCCAGCCGCACCTGTACAGCCGCACCGCCACCTTCGCTACCGAATTCGGGGCCGCCCTCGACCTCGCCGACGAAGTGGTGGTGCTCGATGTGTACGGCGCGCGGGAGGAGCCGCTGCCGGGCGTGAACGGGGCACTGGTGGCGCAGGCCGTCACCAAACCCGTGCACTACCAGCCGGATATGTCGCGGGTGGGCCGCCAGGTGGCCGGACTCGCGCGCCCCGGCGATGTGGTGATCACCATGGGCGCGGGCGATGTCACCATGCTCGGCGGCCAGATTCTCGACGGGCTGCGCGCCCGGCCCGCGCACGGGCGGTGATCCGGCATGCGCCGCGGGGGAGTGGACGCCGAAACGGCCGATCCGGTCGATGATCCCGTCGACCCGGACGAGACCGGCCGGCCCGACGACGCGGCCCGCTGGGCCCGGCTCCGGCGCGGTCGCCGGGAGCCCTGGTGGATCCGGGTCCGGGAGTCGCGGCGGGCGCGCATCGGCGTGGCCGCCGGGGTCGTGGTCACGCTGGCGCTCGGCCTGGTCGCCTATTTCTCGCCGCTGCTGGCGGTGCGCACGGTGCGCGTCGACGGCCTGTCGGTGGTGACCGAGGCACAGGTCCTCGACGCCCTCGACATGCCGGCGGGGCGGTCCATGCTCCGCATCGACACCACCGAGCTGGCGCAGCGGGTGGCGCGGCTGCCCAAGGTGCACTCGGTGCGGGTGCAGCGGGTGTTCCCGTCCTCGGTGCGGCTGACGGTGGTCGAACGCACACCGGTGCTCTACTTCGAGGCACCCGACGGCGCCCATCTGATCGATTCCGAGAGCGTGGAATTCGCCATCGAACCGGCCCCGATCGGAGTACCGAAATTGGTCACCGAAACTCCCGGCGGCAACGATCCCGCCACCCGTGCGGCCGTCACCGTGATCAATGCGGTCCCGGTATCACTGCGGCTCGAGGTGGGAGCGATTGTGGCGAGATCGGTTTCGGACATTCAGCTCGAGCTACGCGACGGACGGCGCGTGCTGTGGGGTGGAGCAGGCGATTCCGAGCGCAAGGCGGCGGTGGTGATACCGCTGCTGACACGTGACGGCGAGGTGTTCGACATTTCGAGTCCGAATCTCGTCACGGTAAAGTGAACGATACCCTTTGGGACACCGAAATTTTCGGTGGTCATCCGGAGCGCTTCCGGCTGCCATCCCGGCACCGGAGAGCAACCGTCCACGATACGATGCGAGGCGGGTCGGACGAGTGGGATCACGCAAGATTCTGAATCTCGTTTCGGCGCGCCTGCGCGCGTAACGCGGTGGCTGCGAATAGCGTTCCGCAACAGTCGGATACTTGACATAACGCTAAACCTATGGTTGAGGCTTTATCAGACCGAGACCTTTCGGTACTGGCTTACGGCGAGCATCCGAAGACACCAAGCTTGTTGGATCGAAGGAAGGCGAGAGTCCATGACGCCCCCGCACAACTACCTTGCAGTGATCAAGGTCGTCGGTATCGGCGGCGGCGGCGTGAACGCCGTCAATCGAATGATCGAACAGGGACTCAAGGGAGTCGAGTTCATCGCGGTCAACACCGACGCGCAAGCGCTGTTGATGTCGGACGCGGACGTCAAGCTCGATGTCGGCCGGGAACTCACCCGCGGCCTCGGCGCGGGCGCGGACCCCGAGGTGGGCCGCAAGGCCGCCGAGGACCACAAGGACGAGATCGAGGAGGTCCTCAAGGGGGCCGACATGGTCTTCGTGACCGCCGGTGAGGGCGGCGGCACCGGCACCGGCGGCGCGCCGGTGGTGGCGAGCATCGCCCGCAAGCTGGGCGCGCTCACCATCGGTGTGGTCACGCGGCCGTTCTCCTTCGAGGGCAAGCGCCGCTCCAACCAGGCCGAGGCGGGCATCCAGGCGCTGCGCGAATCCTGCGACACCCTCATCGTCATCCCCAACGACCGGCTGCTGCAGCTGGGCGATGCGGCGGTCTCGCTCATGGACGCCTTCCGCTCGGCCGACGAGGTGCTGCTCAACGGTGTGCAGGGCATCACCGACCTGATCACCACCCCCGGTCTGATCAATGTCGACTTCGCCGACGTCAAGAGCGTCATGTCCGGGGCGGGCAGTGCGCTCATGGGCATCGGCTCGGCGCGGGGTGAGGGGCGTTCGGTGAAAGCGGCCGAGGCCGCCATCAACTCACCGCTGCTGGAGGCGTCCATGGACGGCGCGCACGGGGTGCTGCTGTCCATCGCCGGTGGTTCGGATCTGGGCCTGTTCGAGATCAACGAGGCCGCCTCGCTGGTGCAGGAGGCCGCGCACATCGAGGCCAACATCATCTTCGGCACGGTCATCGACGACTCCCTCGGCGACGAGGTACGGGTCACGGTCATCGCCGCGGGCTTCGACGGCACCGGCCCCGCCCGGCGCATCGAATCCACCATCACCCGGACCGCCACCTCCACCATCGGCTCCGCCCGGGCGGGCGATGTGGCCCCGTCCACCTCCCGCACCTCCGACTACGGTTCGGCCCGCACCCCCGACCCGGTGCGCCCCGACCCCACCCCGGCCCCGGAACAACCGGTCTCCCGCGGCCCGGCCCCCTCCTACGGCTCGCCCCGCCCCTCCTCGATCGACCCGACGGTGGCGCACAACCCCCGCTCCCACATCCAGCCGTCCGACGACGACACCGACGACGACGTGGACGTCCCCTCGTTCATGCGCCGCTGACCCACCACCGCTGACGCACCACCGCTGACGCACCACCGCTGACGCACCACCGCTGACGCACCACCGCTGACGCACCACCGCTGACGCACCGGTGCCCGCACAGGGGCCGGTGCGTCGGTGCGTTCGGGGGCGTGGCGGCGGTGCACAACCCCCGCTCGCGTATCCAGCCGTCCGACGACGACGTGGGCGTCGCTGTGTTGCTGCGTCGTTGACCCAACCCACCACCGTCGACGCACCTACCTGTGCAGGGGGCCTGTGCGTCGGTGCGTTCGGGGGCGCGGTGATGTTCACGCGCGGTGTCGGTGCGTTCGGGTCGCGGCGAGCGGCCGTGGTGCGCGTCCGGAGTTCGGCAGCCGAACCTTGCACGGCGCTACTCACCCGACCCGGGTGACCACGCGGACTTCCGGATCGGTCGCCACGCCGAGCCGTCGACCCTCTCGTGGGCACCGCCTCCGCTGCCGCGGAGAGTTCGCAGATTGGTGTGTCGCAACCAGGGTCGGC
>NZ_JASCXP010000458.1:0-5725 GCF_030010695.1 Nocardia sp. CC201C | reverse complement strand
TCGAGTTCGCCCTCGGTTTCGAGGTAGATCTGCTTCAACCGCGCGAGCGTCTCATCCTCCGGCCGCTCCCACAGGTTCCGCTCCGCAGCCTCCAGCAAACGCTCCGCTATACCGTGCAGCGCCCAGGGATTCGACTGTTCCATGAACTTGCGGTTCACATCGTCGAAAACGTAGCTGTCGGCAAGTTTCTCGTACATCCAGTCGGCGACCACATTGGTGGTGGCGTCGTAGCCGAAGAGGTAGTCGACGGTGGCGGCCATTTCGAACGCGCCCTTGTAGCCGTGCCGCCGCATGGCGTCGAGCCAGCGCGGATTCACCACGCGCGCCCGGAACACGCGGGTGGTCTCCTCCGAGAGGGTGCGGGTGCGCACCGAATCCGGGCGGGTGCTGTCGCCGATATAGGCTTCCGGATTCTTGCCGGTGAGCGCGCGCACCGCCGCCACCATGCCGCCGTGGTACTGGAAGTAGTCGTCGGAGTCGGCGATATCGTGCTCGCGGGTGTCGGTGTTCTTGGCCGCCACCGCGATTCGTCGATACGCCGAGCGCATGTCGTCGGCGGCGGGCGCGCCGTCCAGGTCGCGGCCGTAGGCGTAGCCGCCCCAGGTGGTGTACACCTGCGCGAGATCGTCGTCGGTGCGCCAGCTCTTGGAGTCGATGAGCTGGAGCAGGCCCGCGCCGTAGGTGCCGGGCTTGGAGCCGAAGATGCGGGTGGTGGCGCGACGCTCGTCACCGTGCGCGGCCAGATCCGACTGGGCGTGGGCGCGCACGTAATTCGACTCGGTGGGTTCGTCGAGCCCGGCCACCAGCCGCACCGCGTCGTCGAGCAGGGCGAGCACGTGCGGGAAGGCGTCGCGGAAGAAGCCGGAGATGCGCACGGTCACGTCGATGCGCGGTCGGCCCAGTTCGTCGAGCGCGATCGGTTCGAGGGTGGTGACGCGGCGGCTGGCCTCGTCCCACACCGGCCGTACCCCGAGCAGTGCGAGCACCTCGGCGATATCGTCGCCCGCGGTGCGCATGGCGGACGTGCCCCACACCGACAGGCCCACCGACTTCGGGTACTCGCCATGGTCGGCGAGATAGCGCTCGAGCAGCGAATCCGCCATGGCCTGACCGGTTTCCCAGGCCAGCCGCGAGGGCACCGCCTTGGGGTCGACGGAGTAGAAGTTGCGGCCGGTGGGCAGCACATTGATCAGGCCGCGCAGCGGCGAGCCGCTCGGCCCGGCCGGAATGAAACCACCGGACAGGGCATGCAGCACCCGCTGGATCTCCACCTCGGTCTGCCGCAGCCGCGGCACCACCTCGGTGGCGGCGAACCGCAGCACCGCCCGCACGGCGTCCGGACCGACGGCGGGCGCGGTCGAACCGGCGGATGTGGCCGCACCGCCGGGTGCGACAGCGTTTCCGGGCACGGCCGTCGTCCCGCCCGCGGCCGAACGGCCTGCCTCAGCCACCACCGAATCCTCGCGCTTCCCCGTGTCCCCCGCCAGGGCCGCGCCCGGTGCCGCCGCGTCCCCGGAGGCGGCGGCGTCCGCGAGTGCCGGTGTGGCCCCGGCGTTCTCACCCGTGCCGCCCGCCGTGATCTGCGCGTCGACGATCGCGTCGATGGCGTCGACCGACCAGTCCGCGGCCTGCAGGGCGGCGACGAGAGCGCGGGCGCGGGCCTCGAAGCTGTCCACCCGGTTGCGGGATTCGTCGCCGGACTCGCTGAGCCCCAGCGCTTCTCGCAGACCGGGCACGGACACCTCGCCGCCCCACAGCTGGCGGGCGCGCAGCATGGCCAGCACCAGGTCGACCTCGGTCTCCCCCGCCGGAGCCTGCCCGAGCACGTGCAGGCCGTCGCGGATCTGCACATCCTTGATCTCGCACAGCCAGCCGTCGACGTGCAGCAGCATATCGTCGAAGACGTCCTCGTCCGGGCGCTCCGCGAGCCCCAGGTCGTGGTCCATCTTGGCGGCCCGCATCAGGGTCCAGATCTGCTGCCGGATGGCGGGCAGCTTGGCCGGGTCGAGCGCGGAGATATTGGCGTGCTCGTCGAGCAGCTGCTCCAGCCGCGAGATGTCACCGTAGGTTTCGGCGCGCGCCATCGGCGGGATGAGGTGGTCCACGAGGGTGGCGTGGGCGCGGCGCTTGGCCTGGGTGCCCTCGCCCGGATCGTTCACCAGGAACGGATAGATCAGCGGCAGATCGCCCAGTGCGGCGTCGGTGCCGCAGGAGGCGGACATGCCGAGGGTCTTACCGGGCAGCCACTCCAGATTGCCGTGCTTGCCCAGGTGCACCATGGCGTCGGCGGCGAAGCCCTCGGGCGCGGCCAGCCAGCGGTAGGCGGCCAGGTAGTGATGGCTGGGCGGCAGATCCGGATCGTGGTAGATGGCCACCGGATTCTCGCCGAAGCCGCGCGGCGGCTGCACGATGAGCACCACATTGCCGAACCGCAGTGCGGCGATGACGATCTCGCCCTTCGGATCGGCGGAGCGGTCCACGTACAGCTCACCCGGCGGCGGCCCCCACGCCTCGATCACGTTCTCGCGCAGGTCGTCCGGGAGCGTCTCGAACCAGGCGGCGTAGGTGTCCGCGCCGATGCGGATCGGGTTGCCCTCGAGCTGTTCGGCGGTGAGCCAGTCCGGATCCTGGCCGCCCGCGGCGATGAGGGCGTGGATGAGCGCGTCGCCGTCGCCCTGTTCGAGGCCCGGGATCTCCCCCGGCGCGCCGAGATCGTATCCGGCGGCCCGCATCTCGGTGAGCAGCCGGATGGCACTGGCCGGGGTGTCCAGGCCGACGGCATTGCCGATGCGGGCGTGCTTGGTCGGATACGCCGACAGCATGAGCACCACCCGCTTGTCGGCATTGGGGATGTGCCGCAGCCGGGCGTAGCGCACCGCGATCCCGGCCACCCGCGCCGCCCGCTCCGGATCGGGCACGTAGGCCGACAGGCCGTCGGCGTCGAACTCCTTGAAGGAGAACGGCACCGTGATGATGCGGCCGTCGAATTCCGGCACCGCCACCTGGGTCGCCACATCCAACGGCGACAGCCCGTCGTCATTCTCCTCCCACTGGGCGCGGCTGCTGGTCAGGCACAGGCCCTGGAGGATGGGCACATCCAGGTCGGCGAGCGCGCCCACATCCCACGCCTCGTCCTCGCCACCGGCCGAGGCGGTGGCGGGTTTGGTGCCGCCCGCGGCCAGCACGGTCACCACCAGTGCGTCGGCCTCGCGCAGCCGAGCCAGCAGTTCCGGCTCGGCGGCGCGCAGCGAGGCGCAGTACAGCGGCAGTGGCCGCGCCCCGGCCGCTTCGATGGCGGTGCACAGCGCGTCGACATAGGCGGTGTTCCCGGCCAGTTGCTGGGCACGGTAGTAGACGACCGCGACGGTGGGCGCGTCCGCGGCGACCGGCCGCGCGGTGCGCTCGAGTTCACCCCAGCGCGGCATGTCCACCGGCGGTTCGAAGCCGTGCCCGGTGAGCAGCACCGTGTCGGACAGGAAGTTGTGCAGTTGCCGCAGGTTCAGCGGCCCGCCGGCGGCGAGGTAGTTGTGCGCGTCGGCGGCCACGCCGCCGGGCACGGTGGACTGTTCCATGAGTTCGGCGTCGGGCGCGATCTCACCGCCCAGTGCGACCAGCGGAACGCCGCTGGCGCGCAGCGTCTCCAGTCCCTCCTCCCAGGCGCGGACGCCGCCGAGGATGCGCACGATCACCAGATCGGCGCCCACGAGCAGGGCGGGCAGATCCTCCGGCAGCAGCCGCGCCGGATTGGCGAGCCGGTACTCGGCCCCGCTGGCGCGGGCACTGAGCAGATCGGTATCGGAGGTGGACAGCAGCAGAATCACGGTTCGGCCTTCCTTGGGGTGACGCGCCCGGCACGGTTCGGCGCTCATGGGGAAGGTCTGACTGTCACAGTGGCGCGACCGCACCGGAATTGCACCGGTTTCTTCCGTCCGACGAGCCTCGCGACTCTATCGCGCGGGGATCACAGTGCTGCAACCTCTCCGCCCGGCCCGGTGCCACGACCCCTGCGCGGGCGTACGCTGCGCGTATGCCGAACACTCCGGGTTGGGTCAGGCGGAATCGGTTCGCCGCCTGGTCAGGGTACTTGTGCGCATTGGTTGCTTTCGCAACGCTGGCAATGGCATTGACCGCTGCCGGCACCGGACATTCGCAGTGGGCGATCGTCGCCGGCGGGATCTGCGCGGCCACACTCCTGTTCGCGCTGATGCTGATGACCACGACGGTGCACCGCGACCACCTCGAACACCACGACAGCCCGAGCCTGCTCAACGACACCTACGCCACCAGTCCGAGCTGGGCGAGCGGGCGCACGACGCCGGGAATCGAACCGCATCACCCGCGCTGAGGCCCGTATCCGCTCACTCCGACCGGCGCGAGTGCCGCGGGCAGCGACTGCGCGATCGCAGGATGCCGGAATCGGCGCGCACGCCACCGGTGTCGGCGCAGGGGATCCGAGCAGGCCGGTACCGGACGAGTTCGCCGCCGGTGCACGGAGTGCTACACCCGAAGCTGGCGGGCATCGCAGGCCCGCCGCGACTCGGTGCCCCGCGACGCGTCCACCCGGGTGTCCGTAGGCTGGATCGGGTCATGACTCGAACAGATCCCGATTCCTGCCCGGGCGTGCTGCGCCTGCACGAGGCCGCCGACGGGCCGCTCGCCCGCATCCGCGTGCCCGGTGGTCGGCTGGCACCGGCCCAGGTGCAGGCGCTGGCCGAGGCGGCGCGGGAACTCGCCGACGGCGGCATCGAACTCACCTCCCGCGCCAATGCGCAGCTGCGCGGGGTGCGTGACGCCGCCGAGTTGGAGCGGCGGCTGCGGGCGGCCGGGCTGCTGCCCAGCGGGACGCACGAACGGGTGCGCAATATCGTCGCGTCCCCGCTGTCGGGCCGGGTCGGCGGCTGGACCGATGTGCACGCGCTGGTTCCGGCACTCGATGCCGGTGTGCGCGCCGCGCCGCGACTGGCCGAGCTGCCCGGCCGGGTGCTGTTCACCCTGGACGACGGTCGCGGCGATGTGAGCGGGCTGGGCGCGGATATCGGGGTGCACGCCGTCGACGAGGACACCTACGCCGTGGTGCTGGCGGGGCGCGACTCCGGTCTGCGCGTCACCGCCGAACATGCCGTGGATACCGTGCTGCACGCCGCGCACGGTTTCCTGGAACTGCGCGAGGACCAGTGGCGGCTGCACGAGATCCCGGACGGCCCGGCGGCGCTGGCGGACCGCCTGCGCGCCGCGCATCCGCATCTCACCACCGCCGAGACCGTGGAGCTGCCGCCACACCAGGAACCTCCGATCGGCTGGCTCACCCAGGCCGACGACCGGGTGGCGCTGGGCGCGGGCGTGCGCCTGGGCTCGCTGCCCGCCCGCACCGCCGAATTCATCGCCGCCGTCGACCGCCCGGTCGTCATCACCCCGTGGCGGGGTCTGGTGATCACCGACCTCGACGAGTGGGCCGCCGAACAGGTGGTGCGCGTGCTGGCCCCCATGGGTCTCATCTTCGACGCCACCTCCCCCTGGCTCCAGGTCACCGCCTGCGCGGGCCAGCCCGGCTGCGCCAAATCCCTGACCGACGTCCGCGCCGACGCCACGGCCGCCGTCGAGGCGGGCCGCGTACTGCCTTCCGGCCCACCGCAACCCGCCGCCGCCGAGCTGGCGGCCGACGAGGTGGTCGCCACCGGCCGCCAGCACTGGTCCGGCTGCGACCGCCGCTGCGGCCACCCCCGCG
>NZ_JASCXP010000457.1:0-5795 GCF_030010695.1 Nocardia sp. CC201C | reverse complement strand
ACGCGTTCGGCGGCGGCGATCCGCCAGTGCGAGGCATTCTGCTGATGCGCCCAGAACTCCGCGAAGCGCCCCGAGACGTCCAGCAGTTCCCGGACGGTACCGTCCTCCACGACGCGCCCGTCCTCCAGGAAGAGCACCCGGTCCGCGCCCGCGATGGTGGACAGCCGGTGGGTCACCACGATGCGGGTGCGACCGCGCGGATCGTCACCGATGGCGGCCACCACGGCGGCCTCGTTCTCCGCGTCGAGCGCGCTGGTGCCCTCGTCCACGAGCAGCACCGACGACTCCTTCAGCAGGGCGCGGGCGATCGAGACCCGCTGCCGCTCACCGCCGGACAGCGCGGTGCCCTCGTCGCCGACGAGGGTATCCAGGCCGTCGGGCAGGCGGTCGGCGAAGGCGTCCACCCGCGCCAGCCGCAGGGCGGCGGCGAGCTGCTCGGCATCCGCGCCGGGATTGCCCGCGAGCACGTTCTCCCGAATCGTCCCCGCGAACAGGTACGGCTGCTGGAACACCATGCTGGTATCGGCCGGGCGGTGCGCCGCGTCCACCGACGCGCGGTCGACGCCGCCGATCCGGACGCTGCCGGAGGTGGGCGTCTCCAGGCCCGCCACCAGCGCGAGCAGGGTGCTCTTGCCGGAGCCGGACGGGCCGACGACGGCGGTGGTCTCCCCGGCCCGGAACTCGAGATCGAGTCCGTCGAGCACCGGCGCGCCGTCCCCATAGGTGAAACGCACGTCGCGCAGTTCGACCGCGGCGGGCTCACCGTCGGCCCGGTCCGCCGCGGGCGCACCGGCCGGTCCGCCCGCGTCGATGACGGTCCGGATGTCGCGCAGAGCGTTTCGGCTCGTCTCCACGGCAGAGGCCAGATCGCCCATGGCGGCGAACGGCTCCAGGAAGCGCACCACGACCACGATGAGCGCGATCGCCTCCGGAATGCCGATGGTGCCGCGCACCGCCAGCCACGCGGTGGTACCGGCGAGCAGCAGCAGGGCGATCTGGCTGGCCAGGCTGAACAGCACCTGGCCGGGAATGTTCAACAGCAGCAGGCGAACGGTGGCGCCGTGCTGGGCGGCCAGCGCCGCACCGGTCTGGCTGCGTTCGGGTTCCACCCGGCGGGCCGCGCGCAGTGCGGCCTGGGTGCGGGCGAATTCCAGAATGCGTTCGGTGAGAGCGCTGTTGGACTCGGCCGCCACCCGATCGGCGTGCCGGGTGATGCGTCCGGTCGCCCACAGTGCGCCCAGCAGCAGCGGCACCGCCAGCAGCGCGACCACCGCGAGCTGCCAGGCGATCGGGATCAGCGCCACGGCGATGGCGATCGGCAGCAGGATCGCCTGGATCACCGGGGTCACCAGATAGCCGACCAGACCCACCAGATCCGGTCCGGTGGTGGCGATGGCGCGGCGGGTGGTGGCCGCGTTGTCCTCGCTGAACCAGCGCAGCGGAATGCGCGCCACCTGCGTGGAGACATCGCGCTGCGCGTGATCGAGGATGGTGAAGCCGAGGTCGAAACCGACCCGGGAGGCGATGGAGTCCACGATCCAGCCGCCCGCCACGGCCACGGTCAGCAGCGCCACCCAACGCCAGGCGTCGGCCGGGGTGTCGCCCAACAACGCCGCGACCAGCGGCACCACGAACACCACCGCGATGGCGCGCAGAATGGTCGAGATGACGGTCAGCGCCAGGTAGCGGGCCACCAGGCCGCGCTGCTCGGCGGGCAGCAGCATCAGTATGGTGCGCGTCATCGCACGGTCTCCTTCACATCGGCGGCGACGGCTCCGGCCTGCCACAACTGCTGGTAGCGGCCCTCGGCGGCGAGCAGTTCGCCGTGGGTGCCGGTCTGGGTGACGCGCCCTTCCTCGAGCACGACGATCCGGTCGGCCGCGGTGATGGTGCGCAGCCGGTGCGCGATCACCAGCACGGTGCGGCCCACGGCCAAGCGGTCGAGGGCCTGCTGCACCAGGTATTCCGATTCGGGATCGGCGAAGGCGGTGGCCTCGTCCAGGATCAGCACCGGGGTGTCGGCGAGCAGCGCCCGCGCGATGGTGAGGCGTTGCCTCTCACCGCCGGACAGCGTGGTGCCGGAACCGAGTTCGGTGTCGTAGCCCTGGGGCAGCCGCAGAATGCGCTCGTGGATCTGGGCGTCGCGGGCAGCCCGTTCGATGGCGTCGTCGGAGGCGTCCGGCACGGCGAGGGCGATGTTCTCGCGCACGGTGCCACGGATCAGCTGGGTGTCCTGGAAGACGAAGCCGATGCGGGTGTACAGCTCATCGGGGGTGAAGGTGGTGATGTCGCGCCCACCCACCCGGATCGAGCCGCTCTGGATGTCGTGGAAGCGGGCCAGCAGCGCGGCCAGGGTGGACTTACCGGCTCCGGAGGGGCCGACGAGCGCGGTGACGGTGCCCGGCTCCAGGGTGAGCGAGATATCGGCGACCACCGGGACGCCCGGACGGTAGCCGAAGGTGACGTCGTCGAATTCGACATGGCCCGGCTGCTTCTCGGCCGCCGACGCGGAATCGCCCTCGCGCACCGCGAGTTCGGACTCGTCCAGGGCCACCTGGATGTGCTGGGCGGCCAGGCGACCCTCCCGCAGACCGGACAGGCCGTAGCCGATGCCCAGCAGGCGCGAGCCGAAGGTGGTGCCCAGGAACAGGAACGGCAGCAGGTCGACCGGGTCGATCCGATCGGTCACCACGAGCGCGGTGCCCACGGTGAGAATGATCCACAGGAACGTGACCGGGCGGGTGATGAGGTCCATGGCGGACTTCTTGCCCACGAACGGGCGCTGCCAGTTGTCCAGGAAGCGGATGTACTCGTCGAGGCTGCGCCGGAACGGGGAGGCGGCCGCGCCGCCGAACACGCGGATCACCGGCTGGCCGTCGAGGTAGGAGGTGGCCTCGGCGTTCATGCGCTCGGCCCAGCGTTGCGACTGCATGATCTTGGGGCCCGAGGACGCCATCATGGTCAGCATGGTGAAGACGTAGCCGAGCACCGGGACCAGCAGCACCAGCGCCAATCGCCAGTCCACCCAGAACAGGTAGCCCAGCACGGCCAGCGGCGCGACCACCGCGGCGACCGCGTCGGTGACGGCGTGGGTCACCAGGTAGTGCAGTGACAGGGTGTCGCCGGTGATCAGCTTGTTGATCTTGCCGGAGCCGCGGGCGGTGAACCAGCCCAGCGGCAGCCGGGCCAGCTTGCTCAGCAGGCGACCGCGCAGATCGCGGCTGAAGCGGGCGTCCACGGTGTGCAGCCACAGTTGCAGGGCCGATTCCAGCACCGCGCCGACGGCGAACAGGCCCAGCGCCCACAGGCCCAGGGACCACAGGGTCGATTCGTCGCTGCCCGCCAACAGCTCCCGGGCCAGTTCCACCAGCAGCACGAAGGGAGCGAGCTGGACCAGGGTCACCAGGATCTGGAGGATGCCCGCGACCCACAGCTTGGCGCGGATATCGGCGAACAGGCGGCTGCCCGCCTGGGAACGCCAGCGCCCGCGCGGGGCCGCGACGTTCTCGGCATCGGGCGCGCTCGGGGCGGCCGGGGTGTCGACGGCCGGTTCGATGACCGTCACGGTCTCCTCGACCGGCGTCGCCTCGGCGGCGGCCGCGGCCTGCGCCCGCTCGGAGCCGTCGCGCTCCTTGCCCATGGACCGACCGTGCACCCAGTACGCCTGGGCGTAGACATCGCTCTTGGGGAATCCGAAGTCGTCCTTCAGGCGCGCGCGGATGTGCTTGAGCGACTTGGACTCCGGGCCCGCCCACGCGTACCAGTTCGACCAGTCGCGGGCCTCCAGGGCGGCGGCGAGGGAGTTCTCCGAGGTGCGGGGCACCCAGTGCACCCGGGCGCGCGGATGCTCGGTGAGCGGGATGAGCAGGTCGTCGTCGTGGTGCTTCTCCAGGTACACCTCGATCGCCACCTGCGGCGGCACGGCGGCGAGAATCGAATTGATGGCCGGAATCGAGGCGGAGTCGCCGATCAGCAGGTATCCGGCAGGCAGGTCCTCGGGGATCGGGAAGCCCTTGGAGCCGAACGAGGCCACCTCGACCATTTCCCCGCCCCGCACCCGGCAGGCCCAGGCCGAGGCCGGTCCGGCGGGTTCGTGCAGGACGAAGTCCACGGCGAAGCGACCGGTGTCCAGATCCGCCTCGGCAATGGTGTAGCCGCGCTGGAATTCGGCGTCGGAGCCCTCCGGATCCGGGAACCAGATCCGCAACCAGGCGGTCGGTTCCAGAGTGATCTCCTCGAAGAGGCTGGGCGAGCTCAGCCAGACCCGCAGCATGCGCGGTGTCGTCTGTTCGGTGTCGAGTACCGTTGCCGTGTGGTACTGAACGCCGAAGCCGCGTAGCACCGCCCCCTGAAACCCTCTGCGCGCCATTATCGCCTGTCCTCCGATCGATGTGCGGCGGAGGCGGCCCCGCGCCAGCGCCGGCCGCACGGTCTCTCAGCTGGGATTCCCACCTCCGACTTTGGGTAGCCTACACATACTTGGCGCGCTGCGGACCCGCAGGCGGCCACCGAACCACGCCGACAAGATCGAAGATTCGACCCGGCGGAATTCGGGTACTCCCTGCCCAGCGAGCCATCGTGGAGTCGAACCGAACCCGGAGGCCGACGATGATGTCGAAAAAGCGGACCGAATTCCGCTCGCCCAACACCGAGATGGCCGTTACGCCCACCGAGCGGCCACGCCCCAACCGTTCAGCCTGGGGTCACACCCGCTTCGACGCGCAGATCGCGCGCCTGCGCCGGGAAGCCCTGGCGGCCCTGGACGAATCCGACCGCGGCTAGCGGAGGCGGTGCGCGAGCGACCGGCGTTCGTCCGCGACACCCGCCGCCACCTCGGCGATCTCATTGCCGATCAGGGCCGCGAAGGTCCTGGCATCCGCCGACCTCGCCACCGTGGGCGGGCCGGGGACGATCACGTAGCGACCGTCCCCCGGCAGCTCCCGCCAGCGCAGCAGCCTGCTCACCCGGCCGCGCGGACCGAAGTCCGAGACGCCCTGCGCCACCTCGACCCAGCCGACGCGCGACGGCACCGCCGCCACGAACCGGCGGGCGATCTCCAACTCGGTGTCCTCGAACGACTCCAGGGCTCGGTAACGCTCACGGCTGTAATCCAGCCCGTCGGACAGCACGTCCAGCACCAGCCGCGCCCGGCGGCCCGGCGGCGCGTCCGGCAGTGCCGCCACCACCGCATCGGCCAGTTCGGCCGGATCGCAGGCGGCAATGGTGAATCCCGCGCTGTGGTCGACCGTTTCACCGGGCAACTGCCGGAGCAGATATGCCTGCCCGCCGCGGACGATCCCCAACAGCCGGATACTGCTCGCCGGGTCCTTCGGGACACGGGCATCGGCCGCGCGGACGGCGATGCGCATTTCCGGCCGCGCCACCATCCGCAGCACCTCGCGGACCTCGGACGGCACGCTGTCCCGCAACCGCTCACGCGTCCGAGCGAACTCACGCACATAGTCGTCGTGCAGCGGGATGCGGCTGGTGCAAACGAACGGATGCGGCAACTCGTCCTCGTCGTGCTCCGACCAGAGCACCACGAACTCCAGATCCCCGAAGGTCCAGTCCGGTGTCATTCGTCCAGCACCGGCCGGGAGACGATGAGCGGCACCCCGAGCCCCTCCTCGAGGTGGTGGTCGCCCTCCAGATAGTCCGGCCGCTTATGCGTGTTCCCGTCCTTGCCCGCGTTGCCGCCGTGCGCACCGGTCGCCCCCGGCGTGCCCGGAATCCCTGCCATCGGCGTCGCCGCACGGGTGGAGGCGGCAGGCAGGTCCACCGGCGGGGTGGCGCGC
>NZ_JASCXP010000456.1:0-5853 GCF_030010695.1 Nocardia sp. CC201C | reverse complement strand
CGGCACCGCCGCGCCCGCACCCCCGGAACGCTGTCGGCGGCGTAGCGGATCACCACCGCGACCGCCTGCTCGCTCACCTCCACCGTGCCCGGCAGGTCGGTGGGCAGCTCCAGCGTCTGCCCGCGCCGCACCTCGGCGCGCACCGCGAACATGATCCGGCCGAACAGGTCCGGCGGTGTCGGTTCCGGTTCGTCGATCAGCTCCTGGGTGGCCTCGCGCAGCGCCAGCAGACTCTCCCGCGCCGCCCGGCAGTCCGCGCAGCGCGCCTCGTGCGCGTCCGCGTTGCCCGACTGCACGGCGTCCAGCCGCCGCCACACCTGTTCCATGCCGCGCCCACAGGGCAGCAGATAGTCCTCGTCGGTATCGGTTACATCCGTCATCGCCATGCCTTCATCACCTCCGCCAATTGCACCCGGGCCCGGGCGATGCGCCCGCGGACCGCCGTGACGTTCGCACCGACGATGTCGCCGATCTCCTCGTACGAGCGGCCGTGCACCTCCCGCAGCAGCCAGCACGCCCGCTGCTCCGGCGTCAGTTGCTGCAAGGCCGCCGTCAGCGCCTCCAATTGGCTGTTCACCTGCACCGCGTGCTCGGGTCGGATGTCGTGACGTGGTGACACCGTGCTGTCCGGATCCACATCCGCCGCGGGCTGACGGGTCCGCAGCACATTCAGGCACCGGTTCGTGGTCGCCCGGTACAGCCACCCCGCGAACGCGGCATCGTCGTGTAGCTGACCGATCCGTCGCCACGCCGTCAGGAAGACCTCCTGCACGACATCCTCGGCCTCGCTCCGGTCCGCCAGCATCTTCGCCGCCAACCGGAACATCGGCCCCTGATAGCGCAGGACTAGCTGTTCGTAGGCACGAACATCGCCGTCCCGCGCCCGACTCACCAGGGTGGCATCGTCGAGTTCTGCCGCATGTGCCGCATCCGTCGGGGTCACCACGCCTCCTCACCGTTCACCAATCAGGACACGGCTATCTCGAAAACATCACGCTCCAGTATCCGTGACCGTTGTCTCATCGTTAGCCGAGTGACGTTCCCGTGCCTCCAGTGTCCTCATATCGGTGCCTGAATCCGGGCACAAACACTCGATACGGAGGTTTCGATGTCTCTGAGTGACAAGATCAGCAACAAGGCCGAGGACCTCACCGGCAAGGCCAAGGAAGCCGCCGGTGACGTGACCGGTGACGACGAACTGCGCGGCGAGGGCAAGGCCGACCAGCTCTCCGCCGGGCTGAAGGACGCCGCCGAGGACATCAAGGACGCGGTCGGCGACGTCGTGGACAAGGTGAAGGGCACGTTCGGGAAATAGTCCGGCGAGCCGTGCACGGCATCGAGCCCCGCCCGGGAAGGGCGGGGCTCGATGCGCGGATACGGCTGCCGGTGCGATCCCGGCGAACGGGCGGCCGCGCTACCCGCCCGCCAGGCTCTCGCGGATGGCCCGCACCGCCGCGGTCGGCGAGTAGTCCGCGGGCACCCCCTCCACCATGATGATGTCCCCCTCGATATGCCGCGACCGCAGCGGCGCGATCTCCCGATAAGCGGGCGAATCCCACCACGCCCGCGCCTCCTCGATCCCCGGGAACCCGATCATCACCACGTGCCCGGGCCAACTCCCCTCCTTCACCTCATGCTCCTTCATGTGCACGAGGTAGCGCCCCCCGAACTCCGCGAAGGTCCCCGGCAACCGCTCAATGTACTCGGCGATATCCGGATGTGGAGTGGCATCACGCAGATGGGCGATTACGTAGGCAGACATGGCATCCTCCGGTCGATCTTGTTCGTCTCACCGATGGTTGCACGCGGATGGCCCTAGGAGCGATTACCTTTCGGGTAACGGCCGCGCGGTGCCCGCTCGTTGGTGCTCTGCCAGCACCTCGTCGTCGAAGCGGGCGCGGGCGCGCTCCACATCGGGCAGCGTGACGGTCGCCCAGTGCAGCAGGGCGTCGATGAGGCCCTGCAACGACTTTCCCAGCGGTGTGATGCGGTATTCGACCGCGACGGGCCGCGTGCCGATCACCACGCGCTCGACCATGCCGTTGCGCTCCAGGCGGCGCAGGGCGGTGGTGAGCGACTTCTGCGTCACCACCGGGATGGCGCGGCGAAGTTCGTTGAAGCGCAGCGACTTTCCGCAGAGGGCGTCCATGATCTGCAGCGACCACTTGTCCAGCATCTGATCGAGCAGCTCACGGTGCTGGTCGGTGAGCTGCGGGGCGTCCGTGCCGGAGGGGGTGGTTTCCTGCATGCCACCTAGTCTCGTTGAAGTTCCCTTCGAGTACCAGGTAGACATCGGATACCTACTCCGACAATGAAGGGATCATCCGTGACAGTGCAGCTGCTCACCCCGCCCGGCATGTTCACGCCCGTTCCGTACCACCACGTCTCGATCGGTACCGGGTCCCGCCACATTCACGTCGCCGGCCAGATCGCCCGCGACGCCGACGGCAATCCGGTGGCGCCCGGTGACCTGGCCGGACAGCTCGTACAGGCCCTGCGCAATACCGCGCGCGGCCTGGCCGGTGCCGGGGCCACCTTCGCCGACGTGGTCCGCCTCCGCTTCTTCGTCACCGGATGGACCCCCGACAAGTACGACGAGTTCGTCGCGGGCATCGAACGCGTCACCGACGAACTCGGCATCCCCCGACCGCTGCCGCCCGTCTCGGCCATCGGCGTCGACTACCTCTTCGAGCCCGACGTGCTCGTCGAGGTCGAGGCATACGCCGTGCTCGACTGACCCGCGTTCGCCGATCTCAGGATTGCGCCCGCTCGACCAGGGCGGCAATCCGGTCGGCGATCGCGGAGGCGCTGTCCTCGGGGAAGAAATGCCTGCCCGCCACCACGTCCGGCGCCGCCAGTCCGGCTGCCTCCGCCGCCTGCCGCCCATGCTTGGTCAAGGTCAGCGCCGGATCATCGCGAGCCCACACCACCTGCACCGGATATTCGTCCGCACCGAGCACCCCTCGGTACAGGCGCTCCTTCTCCGGTGTCGTCTCGAACGACCGCATGATCCGCAGGAACGCCCGTCCACCGTCTCCGCGGGTCAGCAGTGCCCGATGCACGTCGATCTCAGCGCCGGTGACCGAGGTGTCGGCGGCGAGTCCGATGCGCCGCATGAGCGCACGGAAGACCGGCCCCCGCGCTCCCGCCAACCACATCCGATTCACCCCGGGTACCTCGAAAGGCCGCATGGACCATGGCTTCCGAAACGACGCCGCCGCCACCACGGTATCCAATACGGTCAGCGAGGCGATCCGCCCGGGATCGGCCGCGACCGCCTCGAACCCCACCGGCCCGCCGATGTCGTGCACCACCAGATGCACCCGCTCCAACCCCATCCCCCGAATCAGTTCCCCCACATGCCGCCCCAGCCCACTCCAGCTGTAATCGAACTCCACCGGCCGCTCCGACAACCCCAACCCCGGCAGATCCGGCGCGATCCCCCGAAACCCCCGCCCCGCCAACTCCCCGAGCACATGCCGCCACAGATAGCTCGACACCGGAACCCCGTGCAGCAGCAGCACACTCGGCCCCGCCCCCACATCCCGCACAAAGGTCCGCACCCCACCGACCTCGACATACCGCCCAGCCGCCGCATGCGCATCCAACAACCGCGCCACCCTGGCATCCATATCGACCATGCTGGTCGATTGCACCTCGATTACCAAGGCTTCTCGCGCATCCGATCACCCTCCGCCACACGAACGGGTGCGACCGGTCCCCCGCGACCGGTCGCGCATCGCACCTAGCCGGACAGGCTGCTGAGGATGCAGGAGAACTGCGCCAGCGGGTGGATGACGGTCTGGCAGTTGTTCGCGATCTGCTCGGTCGCCGCCGGAGCGTGCGGTTCGAGCGACAGCGGGGCAGCGGCAGCGGCCCCCGCACCGGCCAGGGTCGCGGCGCCGACAACAGCACCAACGAGGACTCCGCGCAGTACGCGCATCTGAAACTCCTTGCGTATCAGGAAACGGCGGCCGGAGAACGCCCGGACGCGCCGCCCAACCTACCCGATTCTGTTGTGTCCGAGCGACTTCGGCGAGTGCTCGGCACAATGAACCGACGTTCATCCCTCGTTGTGTCGAGAACCCTTCGATTCCTACGACACTCCTGACTCATCGTTGAGGCCGGCGAACCGGGTTCCGGGCTTCTTCTACGATTCGAAGGGGCATCGTGTGGTGTAGTGGCCGATCCTATGATTGACGGGCCATCGACGTTGGTGTCTCGGCCCGTGTATGAGAAGGGGGCGAGTCCGATCCGAGTTGGAGTGCGATGGCCGCGATAAGCAGCGCTGCGCCCCCGATGGTGTAGAAGAGGCGGAGCTTCCCGGTCGAGTGCACTTCCTTCTTCCATGCGAAGAAAAACCGAACCTCCTGCGGGCTACTCTTCCCGATCTGTCCGGTCAGGCCCGCTTGTGGAAGATGGGTTCTGAGTTGCTGCTCAAGATCGAGGCCGTGTTGTACGGCGCCAGTCAGCAGGCGGTGATACCAGACTTTGTCGACGAAATAGAAGGACATCCATAACACAAATCCCAGGAACAGTACAATAAAAGACAGTTGAACCGAGTGGCCAAAGACCTTCACTGCAGTGCTGTCCTTCGCGGCAACTGCGGCGGCGCCGAAGGCAAACGTTAGAACAGTCATGGCGAGTCCGCGTATGCGCCATTCAATATCGTTGAAATGCTGCTGCACTTCAATTGTCTTCTTCCACATCTCAAGATAGTGGGGAATATCTTCCTTCTCCAACTAGGCCTCCTTGAAATCGAAATATAACAGAATCTCTGAGAACCCTTCTGCAAGCGTGTAACTTGGGTGAACTTCATGACCTGCAGATATTGATTGTTCCCGCTCTATGTCGTCGTCAGTCCAATGGGATACTCGACGCAGGAGCTCGTAATCTGTCCGGTGCTGTGCGACGCCGGGTGGTGAACCCCGTCCTCGGCAAACAGATTGCCGGTGAAGGTTGTTCGTCGGTGATGGTGTCGGTGAGGGCTTCGGCCTGTGCAGCGATCCGTATCGCCCGGGCGGGATCAGTTTCTGTTATTGCAGTCACGATCCCCGCCAACGCTTTTGCCTTCCCCCTGGAATCGTCGAGGGCGAGGTTCCGTGTTCAGTTGGTCCCGCAGCCCACTGGGTGGTGGGTGTGGGTGCAGGCCGCAGCGTACTCGGCCGGCGTCAGGTAGCCCAGCGCCGAATGCCGATGCCGATGGTTATGGTCGGCCTTGAAATCGCCGATCACCACCCGGGCCTCGAGCAGGCTGGTCCAGTGGTTGCGGTTGAGGCACTCGGCCCGCAGCCGGCGGTTGAACGATTCGACGAACCCGTTGTTCCAGGGCGTGCCGGGCGGGATGTAGAAGAGCCCGACCCGATCGGTGCAGAACTGTTGCAGGGCAACGGAAATGAACTCCGGACCGTTGTCCATCCGCAACACCCTCGGTGGACCTCCCGCCGCCGCGAATGCCCTGTCCAGCTCGGCGACGAGTCGCTCGGCGGTGATCGAGCGTTCCACCACGTGCAACAGCGATTCACGGGTGTGTTCGTCGATCATCGACGCGATCTTCACCGCCCGACCGTCGGTGGTGGAATCGAACTGGAAATCCAACGCCCACACCACCTTCGGCGCATCCGCCTCCACCGGTGGAACCGAGGAGACCCCGGCCCGTTTGCGCGGGTGATGTTCACGAACCTGCAGACCCTCCTCACGCCAGAGCCGGTGGACCTTCTTGATGTTCACATCGCTGCCCTCGTCGAACCGCAGCGCCGCCCAGGCACGGCGGAACCCGTGGCCTTGGTGTTTGACCGCGTAGGAGCGCAGCCAGGCCCGCAAACCGGCGTCCGGATCGGTCGGGGTGTCCTT
>NZ_JASCXP010000455.1:0-5877 GCF_030010695.1 Nocardia sp. CC201C | reverse complement strand
AATGGAATATTTTAATGGCGGACAATTTAAATTCAACGTCCATTTATGTGTAATTCAAGAATATTCAACAGAAAAACTTTATTCATATCGACGTAAATAAAAAGGCGTATCCGAATTCTATCGGATACGCCTTTTTGCATTATTCGATGCTGAATTTTATTCAGCAACCTTACCTCGCACTCGCCTTTTATCTACATTCTCCCGACGTTCAATTACATTGGATACATCTTGGTCGAACCTTTCCATGAACCAATTTGCCCAGTTGATAAACTCCTTTCGCTGCTCAGCATTAAGGTTCAACTCATCCATTTCCCTTTCGCGCAATTCATCGTTAGCAAGAATATTCACGCGAATAATTGCTGCATTTATCGCTTCGCTTTCGGCGATACTGATTCGATCAAGTCGACGCTTCAATATTTGAATGTAATCCTGAAATGCAAGCAAATCATTTCCGAAGATACGTACGGTGAACGGCTGTACTGAATCCATAAGTCCCATGTCATTTTCTCCTAGCTCGGGTTTGGTATGGTTACTGTTCAGTCTAGCAAGGTTGCGTCAGATGTAATCGAATCAGATAACGTCCCTATCCTTAAACCTGTATACACGTATGCAAGGGTGTACTTATTTGAGGGTGGGGTCGGTGCTGAAATCCCTTGTGCGGCAATGCTTTTCAGTGGGTGATCAGGTCGAGTTCGATCACGCCGCGCGGGCCGGGGCGCACGACTGCGGCGGGCACGCTCAGGTGGGCGGCCAGGACGCCGCGCACCACGGCCAGGTGCTCGGGGGTGGGTCCGTACAGGCGCACGGTGGCCCCTCGGTCGGTGGGGTGGATGTCGAGCAGGGCCGTGGCGGCGGCGGGCAGGCCCAGGCGGGAGAACACGGCGGCGCGGGCGGCGGGGCGGTGCAGGGTGCGCAGGGCGGGCCGGACGGCGGGCAGGTAGGCGCTCTCGTAGTGCGCCCAGCGGGCGGCGGTGGCGCGGTGGCGGGCACGGAGGAAGGCGGCCAGGCCGAGGACGGCCATGAGGGCCAGGGCGGCGGGGCCGAGGGGTCCGGCGACGATTGCGGAGGTGGTTACGGCCATCCAGCCGGTACCGAGAGCCACGAGAATCAGCGGTGCGAATACCTGGGGCGGGGTGCTGGTGTGGGTACGGTGGCGGGGCAATCCGGCGGCGGTGATTACCAGGGCGGTGGTGCTGGGCATGGCGTTCATATCCTCCGTGTGCGCTTGTGTGCGCGGTGCGCACATGACCATTATCGTGTGCGCGGTGGGGGATGCGCAAGCGTTTCAGCCCGGCGTGTGCGCGCCTTGTGCGTGTGCGCGCACACGGTGTTAGCCTGGAATCGACGGACCCGAATCACCTGAGAGAAAGCGCATGGAACCGTGACATCCAACGGAGGACTACAGCGCCCCGAGCCCTTGTGGCTGCAATTGGTGGCGCACTACCGCACCGCGATCAGGACCGGCGAAATCGCTTCCGGAACCCGCTTACCTCCCGTGCGCGAGATCGCCGAACAACACGGGGTTTCGTTCAACACGGTCGGCAAGGTCATGCGCGCGCTGGCCGCTGAGTTCCTGGTGGAGACCAGCAATCAGGGGACCGTGGTCACGTTCGGCCAGGGCGCGACGTTCGGGCCGCGTGAGCGTCTGAGCGTGATGCAGCGCAACCCGGATCGCATCTACCCCTCTGGCGAATCCACCATCGTGGCCTCGGAGGTGACCACCGCGCCCGAGCACGTGGCGGCCATGATGGGCCTGGAGACCGGGGCGGCGGTGGTCCGGCGTGAGCGGGTGACCGTGGACGAGCAGGGGGTACCGGTCACGGCCTCGGTGTCGTGGTTGCCCGGGGACCTGGCCGACGCGGCCCCCGAGCTGCTGACGCTGGAGCCGATCCCCGGCGGTACGCCCGGCGCGATCAAACGCGCGACCGGCAAGGAGCTGAACAAGATGGCGGCCAGCGCCCGCGAGTGCGCCCGCCGCGCCACCGCCGCCGAGGCCGATCGGTTGCGGGTGGCCGAGGGTGCCCCGGTCCTGGCGGGTGAGAACGTCTGGCCCGACGCCGACGGCAATGTCATGGAGTTCGGTCAGTACGTGATCCCCGAGGGCCGGTGGATTCCCGAGGGACCGTGGGAGTGGGCCGACGACACGGCCTAGAAACGTCCGTGCGGCGCGGACACGACGGCCCCCCACCGAGATTCGGTGGGGGGCCGTTTCGTGCGTCTGGTCGGCCGTGAGCGGCCCGCGCGGTGAGCCTGACACGGCGGTCGGACATCCGGCGGGGGTGTCTGGTTGTTGCTGGGGCGGTGCCGAAGGTGCCCGCGGTGCGCCCGCGGCCGTGGGCGCCAGCGGCGCGAGCTCCGTGCATCGGCGCTGGTCACGGTGTCGCGCGGGTGTGTGCGTTCCGGTGGTGGCGGCGGTGCGGGTCGGTTGCTGGGGTGTATGTGCTGGTCGGGGTGGTGTGCGTGGCCGGAAATCATTCGTGTGCGCGTCTTGTGCGCACCGGGTACGCGGCGCACAATGGCGTTTGTGCGTAACGCGCACACGACCGCACACGAATGGAGATCGTTCGATATGCACAGTCAGACACTCCCCCGCCCGGCCCTGGCCCCGGTGGCGCTGGCCCCCTGGCCGACCGCGCCGACGGCCCAGGCCGAGCCCGTCCACCTGGTGGCCCAGTGGGCCATCCGGTTGCCCTCGGGCGCGTGGTGGCGCGATGAGACCGACCGCGCCGCCGACCCCGAGGGCACCGACCCGACCGTGTACCCGTCCCGCACCGCTGCCGAGGCCGCCCGCGCCGCCCTGGTGAAGATCGTGTGCGGCCCGTACGGGGCGCATCGGCGCAACTACCGCCCCCGCATCCTGCGGCGCGCGGTGAGCGCCCCCGCCGCCGGTCACACCCCGGCGGCCCTGAGCGCCTGGCAGGACGCGCCCGAGGCGGTGACCCGATGACGCTCACCCTGCCCCGGTTCCGGCGCGGGCTGCGCGCCCAGCTCGCCGCCCAGGGCCGCCAGATTCGAGACCTGACCGTGGCCATGGACGACACCTTGGATCGGCTCATGGCCACGGCGGGGCCGTACGCGGGCGCGGCGCTGGTGGCCACCGGCCCGGTGACCCATCACCAGTGGTCGCCGTCGCGGTGGCCCTGCCACTACCGGGGTCGGTTGACCCCGGCCGAGGCACACACGCTCATGCAAGAGCACCTGGAATGTGATTGCGCCGCACGGCGTACCGCCCGCGCGGTCCTGATCGGCGCGGGCCGGATGCGCCCGGATTCCCACCGCGCCGAGTCCTACCGATGACAAGCAAGGCCCCGGACATTCTCACCATGCCCGGGGCCTTGCTCCCCCCATCCTCCCAGACAGGAGCAACCCCCATGAACCACACCCCGGCCGACCCCGGCCCCGACCACATCCCCGCTGCGGCCGAACTGGCCATCGACCTGCGCGCCGCCGCGCGGGGCCTGCTGCGCCTGGTCCACGTGCTCACCCGCCCCGACAGCGATTCCGATGCGGTATACGACGCGGCGGCCACCGCCGAAAACGCCATGTGGCCGCTGAAATCCTTGGTGATCGACACCGGCCCCGAACTGGAGCCCCGCGCGCTGGCCGATGAGCTGCGGGCCGATCCGGTGACCGCCGCCCTGCTCGGTATGGCCGAATGGCTGGCCGACACCACCACGCCCACCGACACCGACCCCGAGGCACCGTTGCCCGATCACCTGGAGCCGTTCGTGGTGGCCGACGACGACCGGCCCGAGCATCCCGCCGGGGGGTGGCAGTGATGACCCTGGCACTGCACCGGCCCCGGACCCGTAGCGCCGCACCCGAACCCGACCCCACCGAGGCCCTGGCCGCTGTGCTCGCGGGCGGTACCGCCGAGGTGGTGGGCGCGCTGCTGCGCCTGGTGGACGCCGCCGACCGGGGAGAGATCACCCGCACGGTGGCCGCCGCCGAATCGGTCCGTTCGGAGTTGTCCATCCTCATCGGCTCTCTGCGGGCCGCCGCCACCGCCGGGGCCACCGTGCCCCCCGACACCGCCAGCAACGCACTACGCGCCCACCTGAGCACCGCCACCTACGTGGCGGACCTGGGCATGGGCGGGTGGAACCGATGAACCGAGGACACACCGTGTTGTACCTACAGCGCTACATCGTGGCCCGCCCCGACCCCGAGGGCCTGACCACCTGGCTCGGAGAGATACACGACGACTGGGGCGGGGCCTGCATCGGCCTGGCCGAGGCCCAGGGCTACAGCGAAGCCGAGGGCACCGACCCCGACGCCTGGGCCATCCACGCACTCATGCCCACACCCACCCTGGTGCCCCTTCCCGACGTATACGACCCGCGCGAAATGCACAGCGCACCAACCGAATAGGAGAATCACACGATGACCACCAACACCCCCACCGACCGGCGCGGCCAGGAGTACGACCCCCTGCCCGAGGCCATGACCGCCGAGGCGGCCCGCGCCGAGCTGCTGGGCAACGACTGGGCCGCCACCCACTACGGCGTGACCGTGGTGGACCTCTGCGACCCCGACGACGGGCACCGGCCCGGATTCGTGGCCCTCGGGCACCACACCGACCCCCGCCGGGTGCTCGCTGCCATGAACGCCTTCGCACGCGGGCGGCTGAACTGGGAATCGCTGTACGGCGGCCCCGCTATCGAGGTCTACCCCGGCATCCTTTCCCAGGTAGTCCAACGGTGGGCCACGATGGCCGCGCCGACCGATGACACCGAGGGCTGCCCCGATTACCTGCTCGCGCGGTTCGACTTCCGGCAGACCACCGCCACCCCCGCCACGTTCCCGGTCACTGTCTGGGGGTGGAAAGTCACCAACGAATAACCCGCGGCGACCACCGCGAACGAAAACCGCCGCCCTGGAAGAGATTCCGGGGCGGCGGTCTGTTTGGACACCGAGGACACACTCTGTGTGTGCGTTTGTGTGCGCGCCGCGTGTCGATACGCCAAGATGGGGACCGAGTGTGGTGAGGTTGCCCAGAGAAGTCTGGGCACCAGAGCAGTACGCCCAGAAAGCAGTTCACCCCGCGCCCCAACGTTTGGCGACGTTGATAACAGGCGCGGGGTGTAGACCCGAAGCGGGTGCGCCGTACGGCGCGTCTATGAGGTTACAGGGGATGGCCGACAACCGGCGAAGTATCCCCGCCCCCTCTGGGCGTGTCGCTCACCGCCCCCGCTTCCTGAGACGTTAAGGGAAGCTTTGACCAGCAACGATGGTATCTACTCCGCCGATTTCGTTTTCGAGGACGATGGCGAGTTCGACGCGGAAGTGTCCTACCCGTTCGCCACGGCGCAGCACTGGGTGATGCTGCACCCGGACCTGAACCCGGACGCCTTGCTGGTCTACGGGTTCATCATGTGCCACCTCAATACCTTGACCGGCAAGTTCGTCGGCATTCTGGGCCGCCAGGGCATCGCCAAGCGGTTCGGGCGGTCGGTGGACTGGGTAGACGCCCGGATCAAAGAGTTGGTGGCCATCGGGGCCATGACCAAGCAACACACCTGGTACGTGGACGCCAAGCGGCGCGGGCCTGGCGCGCCCCGGTCCACCGAGCCCATTGACCCCGAGACCGGAGCGAAGCGCGCCCAGGCGTCGAACCGATGGCGGGTGCGGATGAGCCCGCCCGCCGGGGCCGCCCACCCCGGCCCGATCAATATCGGCGAGTACTACCGGCCCGAACGTATCGCCGCGCGGCAGGGGGGGGCCGCTGGGGAGCGGCCCCCCAGTGAGCAGGCAAAACACACCAAAACGGCAGGTGAAGGGGGGGCCGCTGGGGAGCGGCGGGGGGGGGCCGCTGGGGAGCGGCGGGGGGGGGGCGGGGGGGGGGGGGGCGGCGGGGGGGGTGGGGGGAAAAACCCC
>NZ_JASCXP010000454.1:0-5890 GCF_030010695.1 Nocardia sp. CC201C | reverse complement strand
CCACGGCCAGATCGAACAGCGCCAGGGTCGGCACGATGGGAACCGGCCCGGCGGGAGTGGGCACCCCGCGACCGCTCTCCTCGAGAAAGCGCATGACGCCGTCGGCGGCGGCGAGACCGAAGGCGGACCCGCCGGTCAGCACGGCGGCGTCCGCGCAGGGCACCATCTTGTCCGGTGCCAGCACATCCAGTTCGCGGCTGGCGGGCGCGCCGCCGCGCACCTCGCACGACGCTGTCGTGCCCTCGGGAAACAGGACGACACTGCATCCCGTCTCACCGATCGCATCGGTCCAATGTCCGACACGCACCCCGGGAATACCGATTGTCACGCTGTCCTCACCTCGGTGCCGGGCGCGCGAGCGAGACGAAGAAGTCGTCCGGCGTGGCCGGGAATCCCATTCGCGTCACCTCGGTCGGCACGGGTTGGTCGGGGAACAGCTGGCGTTCGTTGTAGGCGAACAGTTCCGCGCCGTCGAGCGCCGCGGCGTACAGGGACACGCTGGCGGTCCAGGCCACGTCATACGGATTCGCCGGAGCGAAAAGTGATGCGTTCCTGTGTAAATCGTCACCCGTCGTGACGAAGGGCGGCTGTACGGCGGAGTGCGAGTACGCGGCCCAGGCCTGGCTGCCGTAGTCGGGACCCGGGTCGTCCGCGCCGGTATAGACCGAAAGCCATGCTCCCCAGGAGTCGGGTCTCCCGGTGGGGGCGGGCAATCGCGTGAGGCGGTCGACGAGCCGCTTGCCGAGCGCGCTGCCGTCCGGCGGGTCGGCGGTGGTCAGCAGGTGTGGGACCCCCGGGGCGAGTGCCGTGGTCGTCGCCTCGGCGGGGCCGTCGACGGCGACCACCCAGGCATCGTGGGCGTCGGCGATCAGCAGCCGGTACGTGATCGCGGCGGCCTCGGTGTCGGGGGCCGCCAGTTCCTCGACGAGATGTACGGCGTGCCGTGCGGATGCGGCGCTGGCGCACAGGATCGGCAGGGTCGCGACGGCCGTGGCTGCCTCGGTGGTGAGCAGTCGGCAGTAGACCCCGCTGCGGCGATTGAACGCGAGCCAGGTGCCGCCGTCGGCGTCGAGGCCGCCGACCACGTCGGACAGGGCGTCACGGTCGGGGATGTGGCCCGTCGGGACGCGCTGGCGGAGTTCGGGATTGTCGTGCCAATGTGGACCGTACGAATAGCGCGCGTGCAGGCCGAGTGCTCGGGCCGCTTCGAAACCGTGTGGCCGATAAACGGATTGATCATGCGACTCGATGGCGAGGAAACGTGCGGCCTTGTCATCGAGAAGAAATACGCAGGTACACATCGGCCATCCACCTCGTCATGCGGTCCGCCCCACTCCCATCGGATGCGAGGGTACCCCGGTCGCGGTCTCGTTCGATTCCCCCGTTCAGGGGGATGTTCTTGTGCCACAAGGAGATTAGTATTTCGCGCATCTATTGCGGCACAGAAGTGGATGCTCATGATGACCACAGCGGTGCAAGACCACGGCGGATCGGTCGCGGGGGAGCCGGACGACCCGAGTCCGACCGAGATCGAGTTCCGGCAATGGCGGGCATTGAGTTCCGATGCGGGCGCCGAATTCTATGCGCGGGTCACGGCCGCGGACGCGGTGTTCGCGGTGCCCTCACCGCACGCCACGCTGACGCGGCGCACCGTGCTGGACGCGGTGGCCGCGGCTCCACGGATAGAGACCTATCAGATTCTCGAATTCCATGAGCGCGCGCTGGGACCCGACGCGTTTCTGGTGTTCTACGAGATGTACCAGAAGCGGGTCGGGCTGGACGGCATCTACGCGGCGATCTCGACCGTCTACGTGCGGCGGAACTCCCGCTGGCTGATGCAGTACCACCAGCAGACGCCGCTACAGCGGGGATCCACCGGGAGCGTGCGGCGATGAACGGCGAATTCGATGTCCTCATCCTCGGTTCCGGACTGTCCGGCAGCACGCTGGCGCTGTGCCTGCAAGCGGCCGGACTGCGCACCTGCATGGTCGACGCCAAGACGCATCCCCGATTCGCGATCGGCGAATCCACCATTCCGAACACCTCCAAGCTCTACACCCTGATGAGCGTCAAATACGGTGTGCCGGAACTGGCGGCGCTGTCGTCGTTCGACGATCTGATCGAACGCGTCGGCACCTGCGGCATGAAAGACAATTTCGGCTTCGTCTACCACGACAAGCGCGCCGATTCCGCCAAGGTGCACCAGTTCCCGCTGTCGGAGATCGTGTCGACCGAATCCCACCTGTACCGCGCGGATGTCGACCACTGGCTGGCCTGCCGGGCCCGCGACCGCGGCGCGACGCTGCTGGAGGGTGTCGCGACGCGCACCATCGAGGTGACCGAGCGCGGTGTCCGTTTCGAAGGCGTCGACGGGACGCGGATCTCGGCCGACTACGTGGTCGATGCGACCGGCCGTGGTTCGTACCTGGCCGATGCTTTCGGCCTGCGCACCACCGAGGGACTGCGCACCAAGTCGAAATCCATCTTCACGCATATGACCGGCGTCATCCCCTTCGACGAGGTGACATCCATCCGCGCCCCACGGCGTTGGCACACCGGGACGCTGCACCATGTCTTCGACGGCGGCTGGATGTGGGTCATTCCCTTCGACAACAGCGACCGGTCCGCGAATCCGCGGTGCAGCGTGGGCATCTGCTGGCGGATCGACAACGGCGACGAATCCCCGACTCCCGACCCGGCGCGAGCCTTCGCCACCTTCCTCGCCGACCATCCCGATATCGCGCGGCAATTCGAGCATGCGCGCCCCGAGCGGGAGTGGACGAGCACCGGCAGACTCCAGTACACGGCGACCCGGACGGTCGGCGAGCGCTGGTGCCTGACCTCGAATGCCGCGGGCTTCATCGATCCGCTGTTCTCGCGCGGCATGCAGAACACGGCCGTGGTCGTGGACCGGTTGGCGGAGCGGCTGATCAACCGCTTCGCGGCGGGCTTCGTACCGGAGGTCTTCACCGACATCGACGCGTTGCAGGCCAGCCTGATCGAGGAGAACGACTTCCTGGTGTCGGGTGCGTTCCGCTCGTTCGCCGCCTTCGACCTCTGGAACGCCTGGTTCCGAGTGTGGCAGGTCAACCAGGTGACCGGGACCATGCGCACCGAACAGCAGTTGCGCACGGTATCCCATCTGGTCACGGCGAACGGGGACGGACCAGCGGTGCCGCGGCCGGGCTCGGCTCCGGGTTCTCGGGTCGACGGTTTCATCGACGCCTTCTACAGTCGAGCTGACCGGATCATCGAGTCGTATTGGAACTGGGAGATCAGTATGGAGACCGCCGCGCGCGAATTCCGCACCCTGTTCGCCGATGTCGACTTCGTGCCACCGTCTTTCGGGCTGACCGATATGTCGCAGCCCTTCTTCGATATCGATGCCGAGAAGGTGGCGCGGGCCGTCGCCTGGGCGCGCGACGCCCGCCCCGGCATCCGTGAGCTGTATCTCGGTGGGCTACCGGCCGCGGCCGATACGGAACGTTCGGGTGCGGTCGCGCCCTGATGTCCGGCGACAGGTCGCCGCTCGGTGATGGCGCGTCGGGGGTCGTAGCGGGTTTCGTCAACGGGCTCTTGCGGTTCGACCGATCCATGGTGTGGTCCCTGGACGCGGTGGACGGCGAGGCGGCGGGTGCACCCGTGGTCGTCGTGCTCCGCGCCTACCAGTATCTGCTGGGCGGCGTGCGCCCGCCGGACGATGTCCGCGCGGCGCTCGACCGGATCGATCCCGCCGCCACCCGCCCGTGGGAGACGGCGCATCTCGAGGTCGTGCGGCTGTTGCTGAACCGTGCCTACCGAGCGGCCAGCGATCGACTGTTCGCCGTATCGGCCGAATTCCCGGCCGACGAACTGGCGCTCGCCGCCGGGCATCAGGTCGACTTCCTGACCGGGGAGACGCGAACCATGCTGTCCCGCTTGACATCCAGCCCGCTGCTGGTCGAGGGCGCGACCCCCGCCTACCCTTACCTGCTGGCCATGCTCGCCTTCGCCTACGGCGAGAACGACGCCTGTGCCGACGCGGCCGCGGCCGGTGAGCGTGCGCTGGAACTGGCCCCGGTCGACAATCCCTGGGCCGTACACGCTTGCGCGCACGTCTATTTCGAGCGCCGCGACTACGGTGCTGTCGACGCGCTGCTCGGCGCGACGAACAGCCGGTGGAGCGCACAGCGCTGCCTGTTGCGGACTCATCTGACCTGGCATCGCGCCCTCGCCTCGATGGCGGTCGCCGACCGTGACGGGCTGACCGAACTGGTGGCCGAGATCCTCGGCACAGTCGCCGGTCCGTCCTCGGCGATGCAGTTCTGCGACGCCGTATCGCTGCTGTGGCGACTGCGATTGGCGGGCATCGCCGGGCCGGACGATTTCGACGCGCTGGCCGACCGGGCGGTGGAGATACGGGCCGGTTCCAATTCGGCGTTCGTCGATCTGCACGTCCTGCTCGCGATCGTGGGGGCCGACCGCCACGAGTTGGCCCGCCGGATCGCGGCGGAGTTGGGGCAGGACCGCGCCGGGAGCGGGGACGACATGGTGCGACCACGCCGTACGGCGATACGGGTGGCGCAGAGTTTCGTGGAGTACTGCGGGGCGAACCCGGAATCGGCTGTGCGAGGGCTGATATCGGTCCTGCCGGAGGTCGTCGCGCTGGGCGGCAGTATGATTCAGCGCGACCTGGTGCTGGAGCTGCTGGTCAACTGTGCCCACGGCGGTGGCGCTGACCTGCTGATACCGTCCGGGGTCCGGGTCGGGACGCGCCCGCTGGTCACCTGCCGTATCGCCTGAGTTCGTCCGGCTTCCACCCCCCTGTTCGGGGGTATGTCGGTCTATGGTGGGTCGCTTAGACTTCCTCGGTAGCGGGTCGTGATCTTCGATAAGAACAATTCCGACCGCCTGTTGAACGCATCTCCGCGGATAGAGATTCAACAGAAGTTCGTGCCATGACGACGCTGTCGAGGCTTATCCGATCACGCTCGGGGGGGCTCGGAACGAGGGCGTACGCACATGGGAGGACACAGTTTTGGAGCATCCGACGCCGATCGTCCCGGCACCTTTCATCCGCACCGAGCTCGGAGGCTGATATGCAGCTTACTCGTGGATCAGGGCTGGAAACCCGGATATGCCCCAATATCAGCGTCGTCACCGGAGCGCGGTTGTCGTCGCAGACCCGGCGCACCCTGGTCGTCGCATCCGAATTCCCGTTCGTACATGACGATTTCGAGCGCGCGGCGGCCTCGGTCGTCAATCTGACGCTCGCTGGGAGATCGACCTGCGGCGAAGTCGTGGAGCGGGCGGTGCGCTGTCGCCCCGATATCGTCCTGCTCGATGCGTCGGTGGAGGTGCCACGCGACCTGCCCGCCCTCGTCCGTCGACTGCGCGCACTGGATCACCCGCCGCTCATCGCGCTACTGGTGGCACGCGGCGTCCCCCGCTCCGCGACCGAGCATCCGGATGTCCTGCTGGCGGCCGACTTCGGCCCACCCGCGGTACTGCACGCGCTGAAGCTGGTGGCCACCGGCGTCATGGTCGCCGCCGCCCCACCGCACCGCACCCCACTCACCCCCGCCATAGCGGATCCCGATGCGCGTCGACGTCTGGCGACCCTGACCGAACGCGAGCGTGAGATCCTGCTGCTGATTGTCGACGGTCTGTCCAATCGCGAGGTCGGCGCTCGCCTGTTCATCAGCCCGGATACGGTGAAGGACCACGTCAGCCGCATCCTCACCAAACTCGGGGTGGCCAGCCGGATCGAGGCCGCGGTGGTGGCCGTCCGCGCGAATCTGTGCCGTGCGACCGGCCTGGACGCCACCGGGACGCGCGGCCGCGGCCGCGGGGGGGGGGGGGGGGGGGCCCCCGCCCGCCCCCGGGGGGGGGGGGGGGCCCCCCCCCGGGG
>NZ_JASCXP010000453.1:0-5893 GCF_030010695.1 Nocardia sp. CC201C | reverse complement strand
GGCGCGGCGGGCCAGGCGCTCCGAATCGGAGATCAGCACGCTCTTGCCCTCGAGGCGCAGCCAGCCGCGGTGCGCGAAGTCGGCCAGGGCCTTGTTCACGGTTTCGCGGGAGGCGCCGACCAGCTGGGCGATCTCCTCCTGGGTGAGGTCGTGGGTGACGCGCAGGGCGCCCGCCTCCTGGGTGCCGAAACGCTGTGCGAGCTGCAGCAGCGCCTTGGCGACACGACCCGGCACGTCGGTGAAGATGAGGTCGGCGAGGTTGTTGTTGGTGCGGCGCAGACGGCGCGCCAACACTCGCAACAGCTGCTCGGCGATCTCCGGCCGCTGATCGATCCACGACTTCAACGCGTCGCGATCCATCGTGACCGCTCGCACCTCGGTGACCGTGGTGGCCGTCGAGGTACGCGGACCCGGGTCGAAGATCGACAGCTCACCGAACATGTCCGACGGGCCCATGATGGTCAGCAGGTTCTCCCGACCGTCCGGAGACCGGCGGCCGATCTTCACCTTGCCGGACGTGATGATGTACAGGCGGTCGCCGGGCTCACCCTCGTTGAAAATGACATGGCCGCGCGGGAAGTCCACGGGCTGAAGCTGTTTGGCGAGGGCCGCCACGGCGGTTGGCTCGACGCCTTGGAAGATGCCTGCTCTGGCGAGGGCCTCGTCCACGAATGTGCTCCTTATGGGAAATGGCTCTGTCCTGGACCGAAGCTGATTCGGCCGACAGTGCAGTCTACTTTGCAATATGTCCGGGTAGTGATAGACACCACGCGCCGCGTTCAATCTCCGACACGCTGAGGCCCTTTTCACGACGCCCACTGTCGGCCCTCGCGACACACAGAAGCCCACTACAGCGACACGCGGTCCGTTTCCTGCGACACACGGGTCCGGTGCTCACGACACGCAGAACATAATTCTGCGACACGCGTAATTTTCGCAACCTGCGGGTCGGCCGCGTCGCATTCGGGCGGCCGCTGTGCGGCGCTCAGCTGGCCTGCGCCACATCCATGGCTTCACCGCGGGTCCGCCGCGGCCGCGGGCGCGCCGCAGCGGCCGGAAGTCCCAATTTGGTCAGATCGCTGACCTCGGCATTCGTCGCCCTATCCAGGTACTGCCGCACCTCTTCGTCCGGTTCGAGCAGCTTGCGGAGCCGGTTCTCGACTCGTTCCATCCCCAGTGCGAACAGCATCAGCACCACCGGGAAGAGCACCACAGCGAGTCCTTGCATACGGGTGAGTAAACACGCCCAAGGTCTCAGATGGAACACGGGAGGTGCGCAGCCCGGTTGTCGGCCGGTTCTGGTTCCGTAAGGTGGACGCGTGCGTGTCTCCGAATCCAGCGCTGCCGCGCGAAGCGGTAAAGCGCGGTCCGCCGATGCCGTCGTGCCCGCGGCGGCGAGTGAAGGCGCCACCGCGCCGCGAGCGTTCGAGCGACCGGTGAAAGCGAATCCGCGACGCAATGAGACCCGTACGGGTCTGGTGCGCCGCGCCCGCCGGATGTACCGCGATCTGACCGTCGCATTTCCCGACGCGCACTGCGAACTCGATTTCACCACGCCACTCGAATTGGCCGTGGCCACAATTCTTTCCGCGCAGTGCACCGATGTACGGGTGAACATGACCACCCCGGTGTTGTTCGCGAAGTATCCCGATGCGCGCGCCTATGCCGAAGCCGATCGCACCGAGCTGGAGGAGTACATCCGGCCGACCGGTTTCTACCGCAACAAGGCGTCCGCGCTCATCGGCCTCGGTCAGGCGCTCATGGAGCGCTACGACGGCGAGCTACCCGACACCCTCGACAAGCTCGTGCAGCTGCCCGGCATCGGGCGCAAGACCGCGAACGTCATCCTCGGCAATGCCTTCGATGTGCCCGGAATCACGGTCGACACCCACTTCGGCCGCCTGGTGCAGCGCTGGAAATGGACCACCGAGGAGGACCCGGTCAAGATCGAGCACGCGGTCGGAGCCCTCATCGAGCGCAAACACTGGACCATGCTCTCGCACCGGGTGATCTTCCACGGCCGTCGCGTCTGCCACGCCCGCAAACCGGCGTGCGGGGCCTGCCTGCTCGCCAAGGACTGCCCCTCCTACGGCACCGGACCCACCGATCCCGCCACCGCCGCCGCCCTGGTCAAGGGACCCGAGACCGAGCATCTGCTCGAGTTGGTGGGGCTGTGAGACCCGAGCGGTCGGGGGACGAGCAGAGATCACGTGGACTGTCACAACGGCCGGTGCTGCGGTGGACGCTGCTCGCCGTCGTGGTGGCCGTCGCGCTGACGGTGGCGCTGTGGCCGCGCGACACGAACGACGACACCACCGCCGAGGGCGGCGCGACCCGCCCCGTGCCGGTCGTATCCGAACAGGATCGCGCCGCCGCCGCGCTGGCCGCGTGCCCGCGACCCGGCGGCGCGCCCGTCGGTGACGGCCCGCTGCGCGGCATCACGCTGACCTGCCTGGCCGACGGGCAGCCCGTCGATCTGGCCGCCGCCCTGGCGGGCAAACCCGCGCTGCTCAACCTGTGGGCCTACTGGTGTGGCCCGTGCGCAGAGGAACTACCTCTGCTACAACAGTTTTCGGATCGAGCCGCCGGTGCGGTTACGGTGCTGACCGTGCACAGTGATCCGGATGCGGTGAAGGCGTTGGCGCGACTGACCGATCTCGGCGTCCACCTGCCGGGCGTGGCGGACGCCGACGCCCGGGTGCGGGTCGCGGTCGGCACCGGCCCCTACTACCCGCAGTCGGTGTTGCTGCGGGCCGACGGCACCGTGGCCGATATCGTCCGGCGCACCTTCACCAGCGTCGACGACATCGCGGCGACCGTCGACGCCCAGCTCGGAGTGCAGGCATGAGATACGAGATTTCCACCGACGGCGTTCCGCGGTGGCTGCGCGGGGTGGTCGAACACGATCCGGCCGACCCCACCGGCATCAATCCGGTGCTGCGCCGCACCGTGATGCGCAAGGCCGTGCGGAAGGTCGCCGGTGCCGCCGGCATGACGCGCGACGCCGCCGTGCTGGTGCTGTTCGGCGGACAGCCCGACCCCGACCCCAACACGCCCGGTGGTCTGCCCGAGGACGCGAATGTGCTGCTCACCCAGCGGGCCGCCACCCTGCGCCAGCACAGCGGGCAGGTCGCCTTCCCCGGCGGCGCGGTCGACCCCGGTGACGAGGGACCGATCTTCACCGCCCTGCGGGAGGCCGAGGAGGAGACCGGCCTGGACCCGGGCGGCGTGCAGCCGCTGTCCGTCCTGCCCAAGATCTTCGTGCCGCCGTCGGGCTTCGACGTCACCCCCGTGGTCGGCTACTGGCGCACCCCCGGGGAAGTGGGGGTGGTCAGCGCGGCCGAGGCCACCCGGGTGGCCCGGGTGCCGCTGTCCGAACTGCTCGATCCGGCCAACCGGTTCGTGGTCCGGCATCCGCTCGGCTACATGGGTCCGGCCTTCGCGGTGGACGGCATGCTGGTCTGGGGATTCACCGCGGGCGTGCTCGCGGGGCTGCTCGCGGTATCCGGCTGGGAGAAAGAATGGGACCATCACGATGTGCGTGATCTACAGGCCTCGTTGGCCGCGGTAGGGATGACGTTATGAGCGCTTCGGCCTGGCTCGACCTCGGTGTCCTGATCATCGCGCTACTGGCCGCCTCCTCCGGGTGGCGGCAGGGCGCGGTCGCCTCGGCGCTCGCCTTCCTGGGCGTCGTGCTGGGGGCCGTGGCGGGCATCCTCATCGCGCCGCACATCCTCATCCATCTGAGCGAGGGCCGCAGCCGCGTGCTGGTGGGCGTGGTGCTCATCGTCGTGCTGGTGATCATCGGCGAGGTGGCGGGCATGGTGCTGGGGCGCGCCGCGCGCAGCGGGATGCGCGACCCCTTCACCCGCAGTGTGGACAGCGTGGTCGGGGCGGGCCTACAGACGGCGGCGGTACTGGCCACCGCATGGCTGCTGGCTCTGCCGCTGACCAGCTCCTCGCAGCCGAATATCGCCGCGGCCGTGCAGAATTCCCGCGTGCTGGCCGAGGTGAACACGGTCGCGCCGGACTGGCTGCGGCAGCTGCCCAACGAATTCTCCAGCCTGCTCAACACCTCCGGACTGCCCGATGTCATCGGTCCGTTCGGGCAGGTGTCGGTGGCGGCCGTGGAGCCGCCCGACGCGAGCGTGCTGCGGTTGCCGGTGGCGCAGCAGTTGCAGCTCAGCGTGCTGCGCATCCGCGGGCAGGCGCCCAGTTGCCAACGCGCGCTGGAGGGTTCCGGATTCGTGGTAGCGCCCGAACGCATCATGACCAACGCGCACGTGGTGGCGGGCACCAACAAGGTCAGCGTGGACACCGTGCGCGGGCCGCTGGCGGCCACCGTGGTGCTGTTCGACCCGATGAAGGACATCGCGATCCTCGACGTGCCCGGACTGGCCTCGCCGGTCATTCCGCTGGCGCCGCAACCGGCGGCGGCCGGGGAGAGCTCCATCGTGCTCGGCTACCCCGGCGGCGGGGCCTACTCGGCCAGCGCGGCCCGGGTGCGGGAGACCCTGGACCTCAAGGGGCCGAACATCTACCGCGACGGGAACGTGCAGCGCGAGGTGTACACCGTGCGCGGGCTGGTGCGCGCGGGCAACTCCGGCGGACCGTTGGTGGACACCGAGGGGCAGGTGCTCGGGGTGGTTTTCGGCGCGGCGGTCACCGACGAGGACACCGGATACGTGCTGACCCTCAACGAGGTTCGCGGGGAGCTGGACAACGCGTCCGCCTTCACCGCGCCGGTCGCGACGGGACAGTGTGTACTGAGCTGATCGGACGCACCGCTGACCGGACGCCCCGGGGAACGTCCGGAACCCGGCGGGCTAGGCCAGCAGCTTGGCCAGTTCGGCGGTGACGGCCTCGGGGTTCTCCTGATGGGCGAAATGTCCCGCGTCGGGAATGCCGACCAGGCGGCGTTCGGGCGCGAGGTGGTGGCCGCGGCGGACGGTGGCGGCCAGGATGTACCGATCGCCGTCGCCGTGCAGGGCGAGCACCGGGATGCGCACCGGCTCCCGCATGGTCGCCATGAAACGCTTGCCGTCCGGCCGCCACTGGCTGCGGAAGGCCCAGCGCTGGTATTCCAGGGCACAGTGCGACGCACCGGGGATGCGGATGGCGGCGCGCATCCGGATGGCGGCATCGGCGAACTCGGCGGTGTGCGACCAGCGTTCGCTCACCCGCTGTCGCAGCAGCCGCTCGATCTCCGCGCCGTCGGACTTGGTGAGCAGCCGCTCTCCGTAGCGCGGCAGTTGGTAGCGCAGGAAATTGGGCAGCCAGGCCCGCCGCTGCCGCCCGTCGCGCAGCACCATGTGCTTGAGCGCCGCCGGATGCGGTGAGCTGATCAGGGCGATGGACCGCACCACGCGCGGATGCAGCACCGCGGTCGCCCAGCACACCAGACCACCCTCGGCGTGGCCGACGAGCGTGGCCTCGGTGTGCCCGAGTGCGCGGATCAGGCCCGCCACATCACCGGCCAGGGTCCAGCCGTCGTAACCGCGCGGCGGCTTGTCGGAATCCCCGTAGCCGCGCAGATCCACCGCCACGGCCCGGAAACCGCGCGCGGCGAGTCCGGTGAGCTGGTGCCGCCACGACCACCAGAAATCGCCGAAACCGTGCAGCAGCACCACCAGCGGCGCATCCGGATCGATCGCCGGCACACCGGCACCGGGCTCCGCCTCGACCACATGGAAGCGAATGCCGTTGGCATGCACGTCCCGATGGGTCCACGGGCCCTCGTAGCGGACGCTGGACGGATCCGGAAGCGAGTTCGACGACACGCCCGGAAGCGTAATGGAAGACCTACGCTCGGAACTTGTCGAGCGCGCCCCGCGCGGCCCCCGGCGCCCCCCGCGCCCCCCAACCCCAGGGGCGCCCCGGCGTAGCCGCCAGG
>NZ_JASCXP010000452.1:0-5907 GCF_030010695.1 Nocardia sp. CC201C | reverse complement strand
TGGCGCGCCCCCCCCGGGCCCGGCCGGGGGTTCCTCCCGCGCGCCCCCCCCCGGTGCCGTAGGGGTCGCTGTTGTCACGGGCGCGGGGTGATGACGACCGCCGCCGGGCGGAGCGGTCGCACCACCCGGCGCAAGCGCACTGGACCGGGCACCCGGTCGACCTCCGCTTCCCCGTCATGGCCGCCCCGCCGACTTCCGCTTCCCGTCACGGCCGCCCCGCCGACCTCCGCGTTTTCTCGGTCTCCTGCGCTGACAACGCCCGCAGCAGCAGCTCTCGGATGCGGATCCGGGCTGTCGCCGTCGCCTGGGGGCGCGGGGAGGTGAACGCCGCTGACGTGTTCGAGAGCGGTCGCGTCGGTCCTGCGGATCGAATCGGGAGCACACGGCGGTTGTCGCGCCCACCGAGGGCTTCCCATCGCGGACCGGGGTTGCCCGTATGGGGCGGTATGTGCTGGGGTGTGTGCACCGGGGCGCGGTCGGGGGATCGTCCCATATGGCGGGATTCGATGTTCGGCGGAAGAAGGGGCGTTCTTTGCCGACGGGTGGTATGCGTGACAGGTGCGCGATCGTTCGGGCCTGGTGGAACGACCCGGTGGACTACCGGTGGCTGCTGCGGACCTTGGCGGCGCGCTCGGCGGACTGGCCGGTGCGGATCGTGGTGGGCGCGGGCGGGGCCGTCATGGTGGTGATCGCGGTGCTCACCTGGATCTCACCGGCGGGGCCGCACGGGACTGCCGGGCATATCGTCTTCGCGTTCGTGACCGGCGGGGCGACGCTGTGGGCGCTGCGCTGGTGGTTGGGGCCGTGGCCGGGGGAGAACGAATCGCTGCTGCTGATCGGGGCGGCCGACCTGCTGGTGGTGTCGGCCTGCCTGATGGATCAGGACCGGGTGTACGGGTCGATCGGGGCGCTGCTGCTGGTGGTCACCGGCGGGTACGTGAGCGTCTTCCACAGCCCGCGGGCACTGACCGCGCACGCCGTGTTCTCGCTGGTGTCGGTGCTCGTGCTGGCGGCTCGATTGGCGGGGGAGACCGGTGACGTGGCGCTGGCCGTCGCGATCATCCTGATCATGGCCGTGGCCATCGTGGTGGTGCTGCCCACCGTGCACTTCTGCTATTGGGTGCTGCGCACCGACGCGCTCACCGACGCGCTCACCACCCTGCTGAACCGCCGCGGCCTCGACTACTACCTGTCCGGCCGATTCGGCCTGGACGACGGTCGCGCGGTCTGCGCCATGGTCATCGACCTGGACGACTTCAAGGCGGTCAACGACACCTACGGGCATTCGGCGGGTGACGACATCCTGGTCCGCACCGCGGCCCGACTACGCGCCTGCGCCGACGGCGACACTCTCGTAGCCCGAAGCGGCGGTGAGGAATTCGCCGTCCTCGCGCACCTGGACCCGGCCGCCGCACAGGCCGCGGCCGAACGCGTCTGCCGCGCCATCGCCACCATGACCGGCCCGCACACCCCGGTCACCGCCAGCGTCGGCGTGGCCGCCTTCGAACACGGCGCCACCGCCGACGATCTGCTGCGCTGCGCCGACGCCGCCATGTACCAGGCGAAACAGTTGGGCGGCAACACCGTCGTCCTCGCGGGTCGGGCGGCCGATAGGACTGCTCCCGTCGGCGTGCCCGAGAACGACTCGCACCAGGCACGGATCCCGAGTGGCGGCACGTGGGATCACCCATAGCCGATGTGGCCGGGCTATAGGATCGAATCATCATCGTCGGTCGGGTGAGGAGCGTGTCATGTCCGGGATGCTCGATTGGGCACGGGAGGAGAACCTGCAGCCCGAGCCGATCACCGTTGAGATCTGGAAGAAGCTGCCCGAGGACTTCTGTCGTCTGGTGGAGGTCGAGAACGGGCAGGCGGTGCGGGCCGAGTCACCGACTCGGCCGCACCAGACCGCGCAACGCAGGCTTGCGGACATTCTCGATGGGGCGGTGACCTCCCACCTGAATCGCTACAACGGTGACTGCCTCGATGTGAACACCGACTTCGATGTGCTGCTGTGGGAGATGCCGAGGACGACGATCCGGCGGCCCGACATCGCGGTATTCGATTGCGCGCCAGAGGATCTTCGGCCATTGCCCGCGTCGTTGGTGCGACTCGTCGTCGAGATAATCTCGCCGGGAACCGAGAACGTGGATCTGGTCGTGAAGAAGGCGGAGTACGCGCGGGCGGGCATCGCCTGGTATTGGGTCGTCACCCTGGGTGACAACCGAGTCGAGTCGATCGAGGTGCACGTCCTGGACCACGTACTGGGTCAGTACCGGCTGCAGTGGAAGCTGCAACCGGACGGGCAACCGACGGCGGTCGAACTCCCCATCGGGATCACCATCGACTGGGACCGACTCAGCGGGTTGACGCGCTGAGCCTCGTGCCGAAACCACGACGCCGGGTCGAATCGCTCCGTGGGAGCGGATTCGACCCGGCGCAGCGGTAGGGCTTCGCCTTACGAGGTCGCCGCGAACGCCTCTTCGATGATCTCCTGCTGCTCCACCGCGTGCACCTTCGACGAACCCGAGGATGGGGCCGACATGGCGCGGCGCGAGATGCGGCGCAGCTTGCCGAACCGGGCCGGGAGGATGTCCGGCAGGTTCAGGCCGAAGAACGGCCACGCGCCCTGGTTGGCGGGCTCCTCCTGGATCCACACCAGATCGGTGGCGGCGGCGTAGCCCTCCAGCGCCTCGTTCAGGCGGAACTTCGGAATCGGGTACAGCTGCTCGACGCGCACGATGGCGACATCGTCACGGCCCCGCTTCTGCTTCTCCGCCACCAGCTCGTAGTAGAGCTTGCCGGAGGTGAGCAGCACGCGCTTGACCTTCGACCGGTCGCCGTCGCCGCTCTCGTAGGTCGGCTCCTCCAGGACGGTGCGGAACTTGTTGTCCGTGAAGTCCTCGATGTCGGAGATGACGGCCTTGTTGCGCAGCATGGACTTCGGCGTGAAGACCACCAGCGGGCGGCGAATGCCGTCCAGCGCGTGGCGGCGCAGCAGGTGGAAGTAGTTCGACGGGGTGGACGGCACCGCCACCGTCATCGAGCCCTCCGCGCACAGCTGGAGGAACCGCTCGATGCGGCCGGAGGTGTGGTCCGGACCCTGGCCCTCGTGACCGTGCGGCAGCAGCAGCACGACCTCGGAGAGCTGACCCCACTTGGCCTCACCGGAGGAGATGAACTCGTCGATGATGGTCTGCGCGCCGTTGACGAAGTCGCCGAACTGCGCCTCCCACAGCACCAGCGCGTCCGGGTTGCCCAGCGAGTAGCCGTATTCGAAACCGACGGCGGCGAATTCGCTCAGCGCCGAATCGTGCACCGCGAACCAGCCGGCGTTCGTCGACCCGATGTTGTGCAGCGGGGTGTACTCCGCGCCGGTCTTGCGGTCGATGATCACCGAGTGGCGCTGGGTGAAGGTGCCGCGGCGGGAGTCCTGACCGGTCAGGCGCACCGCGTGCCCCTCGTCGATCAGGGTGCCGAAGGCGAGCAGCTCGGCGAACGCCCAGTCCACCTTGCCCTCGTAGGCCATTTCGCGGCGGCGCTCCAGCACCGGCTTGACGCGCGGGTGCACGCTGAAGCCCTCGGGCACGTTCACGAACGCGTCGCCGATGCGCTGCAGCACCGTCTTGTCCACGGCGGTGACCATATTCGGCGGGATCTGCTGGTCGTCCTCGACCGATTCCGACGGTTCCGGCCGGTATTTCTCCAGCTCGCGGACCTCGTTGAAGACGCGCTCCAACTGACCCTGGTAGTCGCGCAGCGCGTCTTCGGCTTCCTTCATGGAGATGTCGCCACGACCGATCAGGCTCTCGGTGTAGATCTTGCGCACCGAGCGCTTGGTGTCGATCACGTCGTACATCTGCGGCTGGGTCATCGACGGGTCGTCGCCCTCGTTGTGCCCGCGGCGGCGGTAGCAGATGAGGTCGATGACGACATCCTTGTTGAACTTCTGCCGGTAGTCGACGGCCAGTTCGGCCACCCACACGCAGGCTTCCGGATCGTCACCGTTCACGTGGAAGATCGGCGCACCGATGAACTTCGCGATATCGGTGGAGTATTCGGTGGAGCGCGAGTACTCCGGTGCGGTGGTGAAGCCGATCTGGTTGTTGACCACGATGTGTACGGTGCCGCCGGTGCGGTAACCGCGCAGACCCGACAGGTTCAGGGTCTCGGCCACCACGCCCTGGCCCGCGAAGGCCGCGTCGCCGTGCAGCATGAGCGGCACGACGGAGAAGTTGCGCTCCTCCTCACCCTTGGTGGACAGGTCCTCCTTGGTGAGCAGGTCCTGCTTGGCACGGACCAGGCCCTCCAGCACCGGGTCCACCGCCTCCAGGTGCGAGGGGTTGGCGGTCAGCGACACCGTGATGTCGTTGTCGCCGAACATCTGGATGTAGGTGCCCTGCGCGCCCAGGTGGTACTTCACGTCGCCGGAGCCGTGTGTGGCCGCCGGGTTCATATTGCCCTCGAACTCGGTGAAGATCTTCGAGTAGGGCTTGCCGACGATATTGGCCAGCACGTTCAGGCGGCCGCGGTGCGGCATGCCGATGACGACTTCGTCGAGGGCGTGCTCGGCGCACTGGTTGATGACCGAGTCCATCATCGGGATGACGGACTCCGCGCCCTCCAGCGAGAAGCGCTTCTGGCCCACGTACTTGGTCTGCAGGAAGGTCTCGAACGCCTCGGCGGCGTTCAGGCGCGACAGAATGTACTTCTGCTCGGCGACCGACGGCTTCTCGTGCTTCTGCTCGACCCGGTCCTGGATCCACTGCAACTGCTCGGGATCGAGGATGTGGGTGTACTCCACGCCGACGTGGCGGCAGTAGGCGTCGCGCAGGATGGACAGCACGTCGCGCAGCTTCATGCGCTCCTGGCCGTGGAAGCCCGCGACGTTGAACTCGCGGTCCAGATCCCACAGGGTCAGGCCGTGCTCGGTGACGTCCAGATCCGGATGCGAGCGGAACTTGTCCTTGACCAGCCGTAGGGGGTCGGTGTCGGCCATCAGGTGGCCGCGGTTGCGGTAGGCGGCGATGAGCTCCTGCACGCGCACGCTCTTGTCGACGCCGCGCTCGGTGACGTCGCGGCGCCAGCGCACCGGCTCGTAGGGCACGCCCATGCCGTGGAAGATCTCGTCGTAGAACTCGTCGGAGATCAGCAACTGGTGGATGGTGCGCAGGAAGTCGCCGGACTCCGCGCCCTGGATGATGCGGTGGTCGTAGGTGGAGGTGAGCGTCATGAGCTTGCCGATGCCGATCTCGGCGAGCTGATCGTCACCCATGCCCTGGAACTCGGCCGGGTACTCCATGGCGCCCGCACCGATGATCGCGCCCTGACCCGGCATCAGCCGCGGCACCGAATGGTTGGTGCCGATGGTGCCCGGGTTGGTCAGCGAGATGGTGACGCCCGAGAAGTCCTCGATGCCCAGCTTGCCGTCGCGGGCGCGGCGCACGATGTCCTCGTAGGCACTGTGGAACTGCGCGAAGGTCATGCCCTCGCAGTTCTTGATGGCCGCCACGACCAGGGAGCGGTTGCCGTCCTTGCCGGGCAGGTCGATGGCCAGACCCAGGTTGGTGTGCGCCGGGGTGACCGCGTTGGGCTTCCCGTCGATCTCGGCGAAGTGCCGGTTCATATTCGGGAAGGACTTGACCGCCTGCACGATGGCGTAGCCGAGCAGGTGGGTGAAGGAGATCTTGCCGCCGCGGGTGCGGGCCAGGTGGTTGTTGATGACCAGCCGGTTGTCGATCATCAGCTTCGCCGGGATGGCGCGCACGGAGGTGGCGGTGGGGATGGTCAGGGACGCCGACATGTTCTTCACGACCGCCGCGGCGGGCCCGCGTAGGACCTTGGCCTCATCGCTCACGTCCGCCTTCGGCGCACCCGCGGTGGGGGCGGCGTTGGAGGCGGGGGCGG
>NZ_JASCXP010000451.1:0-5908 GCF_030010695.1 Nocardia sp. CC201C | reverse complement strand
GCCGACGGTCGCCCCGACGGCCCGTGCGATATCGCCTGGGTCGGCGACTGCCGCGTCTACCGCTGGAACGGCCGTGTCCTGCACCAGATCACCACCGACCACACCGTCGCCGAATACTTCCGCCTGCGCGGCCACGAACCCCTGCCCGGGATGGGCCACCTGGTCACCACCTCCGCCCGCACCGCCCGCGTCGAGGACATCGGCCAGGCCGCCACCGGCTCCAGCACCGGCCGTTTCCTCCTCACCACCGACGGCGTCCACAAGCCCCTGGACATCGCCACCGTCAAAGCCCTGCTCACCCACCCCACCACCCCCGGCCTCACCGCCGACTCCCTGGTGGAAACCGCCCTCACCTCCGGCGGCACCGACAACGCCACCGCCCTCGTGGTGGACGTGCGCGGCTAACACCGCCGATCTGCCCGCCCTTCCACAGCCGACACCGACTCGCGCCAGCCGACACGGACTCGCGCTTCGCCGATACGTCGAGCGCCACAGCCGATATGGTTCGTCGCATCTCGCCGGTGCGGTCAGCGCCTTGGTCGCCGCATCGAGTCCCGCAGTCCATGCCCTGTGCCGCAGCTGATGCGACCCAGCGCCGTAGCCGATGCGGCCTGCGCCGTAGCCGGTGCGTCGAGCGGCACAGTCCATGCCCTGTGCCGCAACTGACGCGATCCAGCGCCGTAGCCGATGCGGCCGGAGCTGCGGCTGATGCGTCGAGCGCCGCAGTCCACGCCTTGTGCCGCAACTGATGCGCCCCAGCGCCGTAGCCGATGCGGCTGGAGTCGTGGCTGTTGCGCTCCATCGCCGTAGCCGGTGTGGCCTGCGCCGTAGCCGATGCGTCGAGCCCCGCGGTCCACGCCTTGTGCCGCAGCCGATGTGACCCAGCGCCGTAGCCGGTGCCGCTTGCGCCGCCGAAGATTCCGCTGTGCGCCGTAGCCGGTGCGGCCTGCGTCCGTTCCTGATGCGAGCCGCGGTCGATGCGGCTTGCGCTACAGCTGATGCGACGTGCGTCCGTGGTGTGTCGAACCGCGGCCTGCGAGCGTGCTGAGGGAAGCGCGAGAGCGTGGCCCGGGGGGCGGGTGAGCGCGGCCCGAGGGGCGGGTGAGTGTGGCCCGGACGGTTGGGGTGCGGCCCGGAGAGTAGGAGGTCTCTCCGGGCCACGGCTGTCCGTCGGGCGGTATGTCGTCCTACAGGAGGTTCGCCAAGCCGGACAGCGGTCCGGGGAGGGCCGCGAGGTGGTTCTTGATACCCGCGGACACCGGGTTGGGGGTTTCGGCTCGGAGGCGGTCGAGTTCGGATTGCATGGTGCGCACTGTTGATTCGTAGTGGGCGGCCACCGCGGCTGTGTCCTCGGGGTCACCGGGTTCGGTGGACCAGTCCAGGGGCGGGAGGAAGCTGACGTCGACCGTGGCGGGGAGAGGTATCTGCGGTATCACCGGGGCGATGCCGAAGGGGAGGCCGACGGTGTAGGGGAACACCTTGGCGCGGAACAGCTTGTCGAGCTGCAAGAGCTTGGCGGTGCGTTCGCCACGGCTGAGGATGAAGATGGAATCGTGGCCGCCGTTGGCGACCACTGGGATGACCGGCACTCCCAGTTTCAGGGCCAGCCGGATGAATCCCTTGCGCCCGGCGAAATCGATCTTGCCGCGCTCGGTCCAGGGACGGCACGCCTCCCAGTCGCCACCGGGATACACCATGACCGCGCCACCGTCCTTGAGTCCGGCCGCCGCCGCCTCCTGGGACGCGGGAATCACGCCGAACTGCCGCAGACTGTCACCGAGAAATGGTGCGCGCAAAAGGATTTCGTGCGCGACCCCGAAGGTTGGCTCGGTGGGGCGACGCTCCATCATGGCCATGAAGGTGATCCACACCTCGGGCGCCCAGTAGATGGAGGAGTGATTGCCGATGACCAGCGCCGGACCCGAGGCGGGCAGATTCTCCAGCCCGCTCACCTTCGGGGTGAAATAACTCGTGTAGGCCCGCGCCAGGGGCAGCAGCGGGTGATTCGGATCCGGAACCTGCGTGGTGGTGCTCATGTACCCATTCCTGTCTCTCGCACTGGCGGTGGACGGGCGGCGCGAGACGGCCTGCGCCCATGCTCGAAAAAGCCTCGGGCGGAATCGAATTGCCCCCGGTACATCCCCATTGATAGTCCCCGATCGGCCGCGTCCACGCGGACCGGTAGGGCGCTGCGGCGCTCCATCGTCGCCGCGCTGCGATCGATGTCCGTCACCGTCCTCCTGCCCCTCCGACGTTAGCAGCCAAGCGTTTGCTTGGTAGGAAGTGTGCGGAATCCAACAGTCACGGCCACCCCCGGCGAATTCGCCCGGGCCGTCCTACGATTCCCCGGCCGTACCCCGGTGCCAATCCGGCAGCCGCTCCTCGATGAACGCGGTGAGATCCTTCCCCGCCGCCTCGTTGCGCCGCACATCGGCGAGATAGGCGCGCATGGCGTCCCGCGTCTGCGGCTGCGAGGCGGCGGCGAGGAATCCGGCTCGCTCCATATGCAACCCGGTCTCCAGCCCGGCCGAACCGCCCTCGTGCACAGCGCGTTTGACGGCGGCGACGGCCACGGGGGAGCGCCGCGCCAACCGCCGCGCGGTATCGAGCGCCTCCGCGAGCAGCCGATCCGGATCGATCAGCCGGTTCACCAGTCCGATATCCCGCGCGGTGGCGGCGTCGATCGGCGCGCCCTCCAGACATAGTTCCAGCGCCCGCGCCGCTCCGAGCGAGCGGGTGAGCAGCTGGGTGCCGCCGCCGCCCGGAATCAGCCCGGCCAGGATCTCCGGCTGCCCGATGCGGTACGGCCCGTCGGCCATCAGCCGGATATCGCAGGACAGGACGAGTTCGCAGCCGCCGCCCATGGCGTGGCCGTTCACCGCGGCGACGAAGACCTTGTCCGATCGCCGCATCAGGCGGCACACCTCGTGATAGCGCAGGATATCGGTGAGCCCGGCGGTCATCCCGCGCCCGAGCACCGCCCGCGCCCCGGGCAGATGACTGGCCGCGCCGGTGGTTCGCAGTGCCGCACCGGCCAGCGCCGGACTCAGCGGCAGCGGGCTGGCCTCGGCCCCGGCGAGAATCTCGGCCACGTCGTAGTGGCTCACGAACACCCCGGGCAGCGCGCTGGTCACCACGACCGCCCGCACCGTCTCGTCGTCGGCCAGCCGGTGCAGCAGCGTTTCCAGGTCGCGCATCATCGCGCCGGTGAGGAAGTTGTAGGGCGGATTGTCCAGTTCCACGGTGAGGACGGCATCGTCCTGCCGGGTGCGAATCGCGTTCATCCGCCCACGATATGGATGCCGATCCGCTCGGTGGAATACCCGCGCGGGCGCTCTTGTCGGTTGCACAACTCCGGCCGGGAAACGCGGGCAGCGTGCCGGGTCACCGCACCGGCGGCGGCGTCCGCTCGTTCGGATCCACCCCGGTGGGCAGATTCGCGCCATTGTCGGCAACATTCGGCCGCGGCGCGTTGGCCGAGCCGCGGATCTGTTGATCGGCGGGCGGATTCGCGCAGTAGTTCCAGCGGCGGAAGGTGCCGTCCTGCACCACGTATTGGGGCGTCTGCTTCGTCGGGTACTGGCAGAACGGCCGCGGCCAGATATCCACGATGGTGTAGAACTCGCCGTCGTGCGCGGGCACGCCCATGGCCGAGGTGCCGATCAACAGCGACGGAAACAGCGCCCGCAGCGCCGGAATGCGCAGCTGGGCCGAGCGGACGACGGCGCTGAGATTGGTGGCGAGACTGGTGATGGGGTCGGCATTGCGGTCCAGCGTCCGCGCCGCCACGTCGATCATGCCCGGTGCGTCGTCGAGCAGCGCCCGGATCTCGGCGTCGGCTGCGGTGACCTGATCGATGAGAACGCGCGAATTGCGGGTCAGCGTGCCCAGATCGGGTTGGGCCTGGGAGGTGGTGGCGGCGATGGTGCGCAGGCTGGTGATGAGATTGGTGGTCTGCGGCAGCAGATTGTCCAACCCGGCCACGGCCAGGCTGATGCCGTTCACGAAGGCGCGGAACTGGTCCGGTCCGCCGCTGAGCGCGATATCGAGTTCGTCCAGGATGACGGCGAACTTGTCCGGATCGATCTGGGCGATGAGCTCGCTGGAGTCGATCAGGACCTCCGAGAGCGGCACCGGGGTGGAGGTGCGGGCGGCGTCGAACGGCACCACCGCACCGTCGTCGAGGTAGGGACCTCGATCGGTATGGGGCACGAAGTCGATGTACTGCTCCCCGGCGGCGGACAGCGCATGCACCTGGACGGCCGTATCCTTCGGAATCCGGTAACGGTTGTCGACTTCCGCGCGCACCGCCACCGCGGCGCCGGCGTCGGTGAGTTCGACGGCCGTGATCTCGCCGATCCGGTAGCCGCGCCAGGTGACATTGTTACCCGCCTGCAAACCGCCCGACCGGTCCAATTGGATGGTCACCGTGTACGTCGATCCGGGCGGTCGCACCCGCATCACGTCGAACAGCAGATAACCGCCTCCGACCAGCACTCCGAGCGCGAGGGTGAGACCGCTGGCCAGAAACCTGTGACGCTGGGAATTGCTCACGAGCCACCTTTGCCGCCGGGTTTCGGAAACACTGCAACAGCTAACTCTTGGCGAAACGTCGCCCATGGTAGCGGGTCCGCGTGCGCCGATTGCGTGATTGCGACACGACCCACGCGTCATGTGACGACACGCAGGTGTGGTGGGGTACTCTTCGCGCAGCTAATGGACGGCAACTGAGGTTCGGGGGCCGGAAGTGTGCTGGGGAAAGGGAGATTCGATGATCGCCCGCCGCGTGTGGTTGGCCGGTGTCGCAGGTGTGTGTGCGGTACTGGCGTCGGGATGTGCCGATCGGGACGACACCACCACCGAGGCGTTCGGTGCGGAACCGGCCGCGACGGACGCGTCGAACGCGCAGCGCAGTGTCTTCGTCACCGAATGCGGGGGCACGGCGGCCGGGTGGCGGGCCGCCGGGGTGGTGAGCAACCGCGACGACGTCGAGCACCGCTACGCGGTCGTGGTCAGCTTCGTCACGCCGGAGTCGACCGTATTGGAGCGCACCCGCACCGAGGTGCTGGTGCAGCCGGGGGCGACGGAGAACTTCACCACCGAAACCCGGCTCGATCCGGTGCGGCGACCGGATACCGTGGCGTGCGTGCTGCGCGATGTGGAACAGCTCTGAACTCGGCTTACCGATTGCCGGGAGGCTGCTCCGGGCTTGGGTCGAACTCACCCGACGGGGGCCGCGCAGCGCTTAGGATCAGCAGCGGGCCGAACTCTCCGTTGTGGATTTGTCGGTGCCATGGTGCATGCTCTTGGGCACGCAAGTGTCCACCACCGCTCGGAGTGCCCCATGTCGTCCCGCCGCACCAAGCCACAGCCCTTGTCGGATAGCGAGATTCGGCAGATCGCCACGGATATCGAGGCCGGCCGTCCGCCGATGGTGTGGTTCACGGCCGCGGCGGTCGGGGTGCCGGAGGGGCGGTCCGGGAAGGTGCTCGCACTCGGCGATCCCTCCGAGGGCGATTTCCTACAGATAAAACCGACCGGCTCGAAAGATGTGATGGCCTTCGGCCCCACCGAGGTCACCCTGATCAAACCGGCCCGGCCCCAGAAGGACGCCGCGGCCGGGAAGAAGGCGACCGCCGCCAAGGCCGCGGCCGCCGCGACAACGACCGACGCGAAACCGCCTGTAGCGAAACCGACAACGGCAACCAGGAAGGATTCCACTGTGACGATGTCGTCGCCCGCGACCATGCCATCGGCCCAGCCGAGCGCATCGCCCACCCCCGATCCCGCAGCGGCGCAGCCCGGCTCGGGGGCGGGGGCCCCGGGGCCCCCCCCCCCCCCCCCCCCCCCCCCCGGCCCCCCCCCCGCCCCCCCCCCCCCCCCCCCCCCCCCCCCCCCCCCCCCCCCC
>NZ_JASCXP010000450.1:0-5936 GCF_030010695.1 Nocardia sp. CC201C | reverse complement strand
GCATCGTCCCCGCATCGGAAAGCGTTGTGGAGGAACAGGAGCGGCGGGCGGTGCAGCGGCTGGCGTTCGATGTCGCGGTGGGCATCAACGCCGTCACGCCGATCACCGTCAACGCGCTCACCACGCTCGTGCTGCTGGGCGTGCACGAACGCGCCCTCACCCGGGACGAATTGCGCGCCGCCATCGCGCCCGTGCTCGGCTACATCGAATACCGCGATCTGCCGCGCGGCGAACTCGACACGCTCCATGACGATCACGGCCTCGCGGTGGTGCTCGAACAGCTCGCCATCGCCAAGGTGGTGACCGTGTACCGGGGCGGATTGGAGCCGGTGTACTCGATCGGCGCGGGTGCGCACCTGGAGGCGGCGTTCTACCGCAACAGCGCCGTGCACTGGTTCGTCAACCGCGCCATCCTCGAGCTGGCCGTGCTGACCGCTGTCGAAGCGCCCGAGGGCGATCAGCTGCGGGTCGGTTGGGAGGCCGCCTACCGGTTGCGCGATCTGCTCAAATTCGAGTTCTTCTTCCCCGAGCGGGCCGAGTTCACCTCCCAGCTCACCGCGGAGATGCTGCACGTCGACCCGCAGTGGCACCGCCGCACAGCCGCCGGAACGGTCGGCACCGAAATCCTCGCCCTGCTGGCCGGATCCGGCTTCATGATGGCGCACCGGGTGCTGCGCTCATTCTTCGACGCGCAACTGGTGGTCGCCGAACGGCTGGCCGCCCACGACCCCGCCACCGCCGTCGACCGCAAGGCGATCATCGACGAATGCCTGAACGTGGGGCGGCAGATGCTGTTGCAGCAGCGCCTGCAGAGCCCCGAATCGGTGTCCTCCGAACTGTTCGGCAGCGCACTCAAACTCGCCGACAATCACGGGCTGCTCGCCGCCGACGTGCGGAACCCGGCCGAATTGGCCGCGCGCCGGACCAGATTCGCCGGGGAGCTGCGCGCCATCGGTGGACGCATCACCCGCGCCGCCACCCTGGACCCGTCGAACCGGCTGGAAACGCTATGAGCGCCCGCAGGATTCCCGGCGGCGCGGCCGTGACGCGCTCCCGGACCGCGCGCCGGACCGACCCCGCCCGCACCGGCGGACCCGCGTATCTGCGGCGACGACGGCCCGGTGCGGGCATAACCGAACAGTCCGCGCGGGCCATCACGCTCGACGAGGCGGTGACGGCCATCCGCTCCGGCCCGCAGGGTCCGGAGATCGCCGCCATCTTCGACTTCGGCGGGACGGTCGTGCACGGATTCGACCCATCCTCGCTCACCCGGCGGCTGCTGCGCCGCGACCGCGACCCCGTCGCGGCCGGCCTGCTCGGCAGCATTCGCGGCGCCCGCAGCGAGGGCGAATACGAGCGGTTCCTACAACACACCATGCACGCCTGGGCCGGTCTGCCGGAGCAGCGGCTCGAGGAGCTGGGCGCGACGCTGTTCCAGCGCACCGTCTACGGACACCTGTACCCGGAAGCCTGGCGGCTGATCCGCGAACACGAGGCCGCCGGGCACACCCTGGTGCTGGTGAGTGCGCTCACCCGCTTCCAGGTGCGGCCCGCCGCCGACGAACTCGGCATCCCCACCGTGTTGTGCACCGCCATGGCCGCCCAGGACGGCGTCCTCACCGGCCACGTGGAGGGCAAGCCGCTGTGGCGCAACGGCAAGGCCGACGCGGTGCGGCGCTTCGCCCTCGCCGAGGGCATCGACCTGACGCGCAGCTGGGTGTACGCCGACAGCGCCGCCGATCTGCCGCTGCTCGGGGTGGCGGGGCGGCCGGTGGCGGTCAACCCCGATCCGCGCACGGTGCTGGAGGCCACCGAGAAGGAGTGGCCCATCCTGCATTTCCGGCCGCGCACCACCCCCCGTCCCACCGACTACGCCCGCACCGTCGCCGGCTTCGCGGCGCTGCTCGGGGGCGCGCTGTTCGGGGTGGCGGCCAAGGCGCACACCAAACAGCGCCGGGAGATGGCGGATTCACTGCTGAACCACGCCGCCGAGTCCACCCTGCGCGGCACCGGGGTGCGGGTGCGCGTGACGGGGCGGGAGTACGCTCGCGCGCCGCGGCCCGCCGTGTTCATCTTCAATCACCAGAGCCAGTTCGACATGGTGGTGGTGGCCGAGGTGCTCGGCGGCGGTATCACCGGCATCGCCAAGAAGGAGATCACGCGCAATCCGATCTTCGGACCGCTCATGCGCTTCGTCGAGGTGACCTTCATCGACCGCGCCGATACGGCGGCGGCCAAGGCCGCGCTGGCTCCGGTGGTGCAGACGCTGCGCGGCGGGCTGTCCATCGTCATCGCACCCGAGGGCACGCGCTCGCGCACGCCGCGGGTGGGGGCCTTCAAGAAGGGCGCGTTCCACATCGCCATCCAGGCCGGGGTGCCGATCATTCCCGTGGTCATCCGGAACGCGGGCGAGATCGCCTGGCGCGATTCGGCGGTGGTCCGCAAGGGCGTGGTGGACGTGGCGGTGCTGCCGCCCATCGACGTGAGCGGTTGGGACCCGGCCGCCATGGACGCCGATATCGAGCGGGTGCGTCAGCTGTTCGTGAACACCCTGCTGGAGTGGCCGACGGGCGACTGAACCAGCTCAGCGACTGAACCAGCTCAGAGCTGGCGGCCGAACAGCAGCTTCCACGGCATGGCGGCGGATTCCAGCTGCACCTTGAGGCTCATCTTGGACGCGCCCTTGGTGCGCTCCTCGAAACGGATCGGCACCTCGGCGATCCGGATGCCCTTCTTGACCGTCCGGTAGTTCATCTCCACCTGGAACGAGTAGCCGTTCGACTTGATCGACGCCACGTCGATGGCGCGCAGCGTATCCGCCTTCCACGCCTTGAACCCCGCGGTCGCGTCCTTCACGCCCAGGCGCAGGATCAGGTTCACGTAGAAGTTGGCCCAGGCCGACAGCGCCTTGCGGTACCACTTCCACTCCTCCGCGGTGGAACCTCCGGGCACGTAACGGGATCCGAGCACCACGCCCGCGTCGGTGGTCTCCAGCTTCTCCAGCATGGCCGGGATCACCTCGGCCGGATGCGAGAGGTCGGCGTCCATCTGGATCACCACGTCCGCGCCCTCGTCGAGCGCCCGGGTGATGCCCGCGATGTAGGCGCGGCCCAGGCCGTCCTTCTCCGTGCGGTGCAGCACGCCCACGACACTGGGCAGTTCCGCCGCGAGCTTGTCGGCGACCTCGCCGGTGCCGTCGGGGGAGTTGTCGTCCACGACCAGCACGTGCAGGTCGGACACGGGTAGCGCGGTCAGCCGCTCCACCGCCACCGGCAGGTTCTCCCGCTCGTTGTAGGTCGGCACCACCACGGTTACCTTCAAGGCTCGCCCTCCCGCTCGATTCCGGCCCGTACGCGCGCGCGGCACGGGCGGGCATTCGTCGTTTCTGCTCCCGAAACGGTACTTGATTCACCTGAGCGACGAGTGAGCGCACCGGCAGCCGCGGGAAAAGGGCTCAATCCTCGGCTTCGTCGGCCGCTTTGTTCCGCGCCCTGGCGATCTCCAAAGCCCGCTCCGCCGTGGCTTTGTCGGGGTAGGGACCCATCCGTTCACCCACCCAGTGCTGCTTGCCCTGTTCCGCCCGGTGATGTTTCAGGCAGTAGTACCACTGATCATCCGAGTTGTCAGCCATACCTCCAGCATCCCACCGCGATCGCGACGGCGGATGTGAAACACACGGCAGCGCGGCAGTACGGCGTCAATTCGAAATTTCGAAATGAAAAACTCGCCGTGACAGCTACGGCCTGGATATCCCGCCCGGAAACGAACAATGGGTGTTGCACACGCTGTGTGCAACACCCATTCGAACTGTGGCCAAGGCCGGGATCGAACCGGCGACCTTCCGCTTTTCAGGCGGACGCTCGTACCAACTGAGCTACCTGGCCGGAGGCACCCGTACCGAATGCCAAGCTGTAGTCTTGCGACCCTGACGGGACTCGAACCCGCGACCTCCGCCGTGACAGGGCGGCGCGCTAACCAACTGCGCCACAGGGCCTTGCTTGCTCCTCCAGCGGTGTTTCCACCACTGGTACCCCCTACGGGATTCGAACCCGCGCTACCGCCTTGAAAGGGCGGCGTCCTAGGCCGCTAGACGAAGGGGGCCCGCCGGATGTCTCCGGACCGTTTGCTCAACGGCTTCCGTTGGGAGCGGAGATAGCTTATGACAGCTCGCCGCTTATTCCCAAATCTGCTGGTCAGAGTGCCAAATTGAGATCCTCCAACCGGGCGTTCACCCGCCAGCCCACGCGGCGGAACTCCTCGGACCACTCCGGGGTGGCCGTCGCCTCGATGATCACCTCGAGCGCCTCACGGAACCGGGAACGCAGATCCCCGGGGCCGCCGAGCACATCCGCGATGTAGCGCTGACCGGCCAGGGCGGCGGCCAGGGTGCGGGTGAAGCGGTCCGGATCGGCATCCGGCCGCAACTGCTTGTGCTCGATCGCCCGCACCGCGAGCAGCCGGATGGCGCGGCCGAGAATGCGCCCGCCACCCGACTGGATGTCGCGGTAGAACTCCGGTTCGATGATGAGCCGGAACTCCGCCTGGATGATGATGTCGTTCTCCAGGCGCAGCGCGATCTCGTCGACCATCCCGTGCAGGATGTCGAGCGGACCGAGATCGCCTCGGGTGAGCCATCTTTCGGTGGACGCGCGGTAGCGGTCCACGGCCGCTTCCAAGACCGCGCGCGCGAGATCCTCCTTGGAGTCGAAGTGGAAGTACATGGCGCCCTTGGTGGCGCGAGAACCTTCCAATATGCGGTTGAGCGATGCAGCGGCATAGCCGCTCTTCCCGAACTCAACGGCGGCGGACCTGATGATCGCCGCACGTGTCCGGCGGGCCCGCTCTTGCTGCCGTGCCATGCTCGAAACGCCTCCGAAGCTAGCTAACCGCCGTTGCGCCATTCTCCACGGTGAGAACAGCCATCCGGCGCAAAGTTACGTGTCTTTCAAATACTTCAGAACGGGCTTGCGCCCGAATTACCAAACTTGTGGTACGAAAAAGCGCGAAAAACTTGAAACACACCAACTGGTATAGTTTTTCCCGCCCGGGTGCGCCGCAGGGGGTGCGCACCCGGGCGTTCACGTCGTCTGGTCGCCTCCCGCTGCCTCTCTTCTGGAGCCGCGATCGGCCAGACCGGTCGCGACACGTTCGGGCACATCAACGATAAGCCGAATCCCGTGCCGCCGGGGCAATCCCGGTTCTTCGGGAATTCACCAGTCGGTCACCGTACCCGGAAAGCGCACTCCGCGTGGTGTGTACCGGAAAGTCAGTTAGCCAGAACGTCCCCTATCTCGTTCCGCAATTCCGCAGCAACCGGTTGGGCGATTGGTCCGAAAGGACGAATTCACCCTTATCCCACGGAGGTTCGACGCACCCGCCGACTCCGCCGCGACCGCCCGCACGCGAGCTGCGCCGCCACCACCACGACGCCGCCCGCCCGGCGCCGCCCCCGCCCGGTTACCACACCCCCCACCAATTACATTGCCACACATCACGATTGGATGATATTCGGACGACGGCCGCCTGAATCAATCTGGGTGTCAATACGATTGCCGACCCTCCGGCCGACCCCCCGCCGAACCACCGCCCGCCCCGGCCCAACCCGGCCACGACACCGTGTGGCCCACTCCTCGGCGATCACTCGGAACGGGTATCGACACGCAACCGTCGACACTCCCCATCCACATCGGTTCACCACCGAGGATATCCCCGATCGCCCTCCAGCCACCTTCCGAGCGCCCACCCGGATCCACCGCACCTCCGTCCCCTCATTGCCCGCTCATTGCCCCGCCCCAGCAGTTGCCCCACCCCAGTAGCTGCCCCACGCCAGCCGTCAACCCGACCGCGCGAACCGGCCCGCTCAGCTCCCCCGCCGGCCCCCCCCCCCCCCCCCCCCCCCCCCCCCCCCCCCACAAACACCCCCCCCCCCCCCCCCC
>NZ_JASCXP010000449.1:0-5953 GCF_030010695.1 Nocardia sp. CC201C | reverse complement strand
CCAGCGCCGCGAACCGCGCCCGGAGCGAAGCGAAGGGCAAATTAGACTGAGCCGGGTGAGCAACCATCCGTACCGCGCGCCGCGCACCCTGGAGCAGTCCACCAAGCTGCAGAACGTCCTCTACGAGATCCGAGGACCGGTACACGAGCACGCGGCACGGCTGGAGGCCGAGGGGCATCGCATCCTCAAGCTCAATATCGGCAACCCCGCGCCGTTCGGCTTCGACGCGCCCGACGTCATCATGCGCGACATGATCGCGGCGCTGCCGTACGCGCAGGGTTACTCGGAGTCGAAGGGCATCATGCCCGCCCGGCGCGCCATCGTCACCCGCTACGAGCTGGTGCCGGGCTTCCCGGAGTTCGACGTCGACGACGTCTACCTGGGCAACGGCGTGTCCGAGCTGATCACCATGACCATGCAGGCGCTGCTGAACAACGGCGACGAGGTGCTCATCCCGGCTCCGGACTATCCGCTGTGGACGGCCATGACCTCGCTCTCGGGCGGCACCCCGGTGCACTACCTGTGCGACGAGTCCAACGGCTGGCAGCCCGATATCGCCGATATCGAGTCCAAGATCACCGACAAGACCAAGGCGCTGCTGGTCATCAACCCGAACAACCCCACGGGTGCGGTGTACTCGACGGAGGTGTTGCAGCAGATCGTCGATCTGGCGCGCAAACACCAGCTGCTGCTGCTCGCCGACGAGATCTACGACAAGATCCTCTACGACGATGCCAAGCACATCTCGCTGGCCACGCTCGCGCCGGATCTGCTCTGCCTGACCTTCAACGGCCTGTCCAAGACCTACCGGGTGGCCGGGTACCGGGCCGGTTGGTTGGTGATCACCGGACCGAAGGAGCACGCCGCGGGCTTCCTGGAGGGCATCGACCTGCTGGCCTCCACCCGCCTGTGCCCGAATGTGCCCGCGCAGCACGCCATCCAGGTGGCGCTGGGCGGGCATCAGAGCATCGAGGATCTGATCCTGCCGGGCGGACGACTACTCGAGCAGCGCGATGTGGCGTGGGAGCGGCTGAACTCGATTCCGGGCGTGTCGTGTGTGAAACCCAAGGGCGCGCTGTACGCGTTCCCCCGCCTGGATCCGGAAGTCCATGAGATCCACGATGATTCGAAGCTGGTGCTGGATCTGCTGTTGCAGGAGAAGATCCTGATGGTGCAGGGCACCGGGTTCAACTGGCCGCATCACGATCACCTGCGGATCGTCACGCTGCCGTGGGCCAGGGATCTGGCCGTCGCGATCGAAAGATTTGGCAACTTCCTCGCGAGCTACCGGCAGTAGTTCCAAACGAAACAGACCATGAGTTCGAAAAAGTCAGGTTTTTAGAGACTTAGCTAGCGCAAAGATCCCCCTTTTGTGTACAGTAGTCCTCGGCACCTAGAGTGCCCCGGCTGGACCGCCTACCCCCCCTGAGCCGTCCAGCCCTGGGTTGGCCGGCCTACCCCCCCTGGGCCGCCGATCCCCGGGCGGCGGAGACATCCCCCTGCTCTCCGCCGCCCCTCAACCCGCCCATTCCCGCCTCCCCGCGACTTCAGCGCACAGCTGAGAGTCGTTGTCACTTGTGTACGCGTGCCGGCGGTCAGGGTGCGAAACGATTCTGGGGGTTCCCGGTGAGTTACCCCGAACGGTGCGAAATCAGTTGTCACCTTGGCAGACGTCAGGTCGAGAGGGTCTTTCTGCTGGCTTGTCGGCTGCTAAGTGCCCTCGCGGATACGGCCGGAAACGGTTTTCGTTAGGCTCGCGCGGGTGAGCGATCACCATCACGGCCACAGCCACAGCCATAGCCACTCCGGGCCGCTCGAGATCGGAGACACGGCCGCGCGGGTGGTGGTGGGGTTGCTCGTGGTCATCGGGGTGGCCGTGCTGGTGGGGTTGGTGTGGTTGTGGCCGAGCAAACAGCATGTCGAGATTCCGTTGCCCATGCAGAACGCGGGTGGCGGGGCGGTGACGACCGAGGCCGGGACCGTCGTCATGCAGGAGTGGGGGCCGTGCGGGAGTCCGTCGCTGGGGCGGGTGTTCCCGGACGATCCCGCGCCGCCGCGCGCCAATACCTATGACTGCCAGCGCAGCATCATCACCATCGACTCCGGGCCGCACGCCGGGAACAAGACGCTGTTCGAGATCGCGCCCGGACCGGGGCAGCCGGAGCTGCACGCCGGGGACAAGATCCGGCTGGTGCGCCAGTCCGATCCGAGTGGTGCGCCCATGTACTCCTTCGAGGACTACGCGCGCGGGCTGCCGCTCACACTGATCGTGCTGGCATTCGTCATCGTCATCGTGGCGGTGGCGCGGTGGCGCGGGTTGCGGGCGCTGCTCGGGCTCGGGTTCGCATTCGGGGTGCTGGTGATGTTCCTGCTGCCCGCGCTGCTGGACGGCAAACCCGCCATTCCCGTTGCGCTGGTGGCGGGTTCGCTGATTCTCTACGCCGTGCTGTACCTGGCGCACGGGGTGAATCTGCGCACCAGTTCGGCGCTGCTGGGCACGCTGACCTCCATGCTGCTGGCCGCCGTGCTGTCCTGGGTGGCCATCGAGATAACCCATCTCACCGGGTTGTCCGAGGAGCAGAACACCAATGTGGCGACCTATATCGAACACGTCAGCATTACCGGGCTGCTGCTCGCCGGATTCATCATCGGTTCGCTCGGTGTGCTCAACGATGTGACCATCACGCAGGCGGCGGCCGCCTTCGAACTCGCCGCGCTGGACGACAAGGCGTCCCGGCGCGACATCTTCGCCGCCACCATGCGGGTGGGGCGCGACCACATCGCCAGCACCGTGTACACGCTGGTGCTCGCCTACGCCGGTGGCGCGCTGCCGCTGCTGCTGCTGTTCAGCGTGGCGGGCCGCTCCATCCGCGACGTCCTCACCGGTGACGCGGTCGCCATCGAGATCACCCGCTCCGCCGTCGGCGGCATCTGCCTCGCCCTGTCGGTGCCGCTGACCACCGGCATCGCCGTCATGCTCGCCCGGCCCTTCCACATGCACCGCACCGCCCCCACCGGACCGGCATCGCGAGGCAAACGTCCCGCCGCCCGCGCGCGCCGCACCGGTGCGCAGCCCGCCGCGCGCCGGACCCGCACCGGCGAACAACCGGCGGTGTCCGGATGGAACTCGGCCCTGGCCACCGGGGAACAACCGGCGGCCACCGCGCGGAACTCAGCGCGCGCGACCGGCGATCCGTCGGCGACTCCCGGACGGGGCGCGGCACCCGCGACCGGTGAACAGCCGTCCGCCCGGCCGAACGGCGACGAACAGCCCGCACACGCCCACCGGCAGTCGAGTCCCGGCACCGGCGAGCAGACCACGGTGCCACGCACGTCCACGGCGTCGAGTGGCGAGCAGCCGTCCTGGACCCTCGCCGCCCAGAGCGGAGCCCAACCGGCGGTGCCCGCCGCACCCGAGCCTCCATACACCGACGAATACCCCACCGATCCCCAACTCCGGCTGCCGCTGACCGGCGAACTGCCCGCGTGGCCGCCCACTCCGGAACAGCCCGACCCACCACGCCGCCCGCGCCACGCCAAGGACTGGTTCGAGGAGTAACCACCCCGGCGTCTCGACCCGCGACCCGCACACCGCGCGAGCACGGCGCAACCCGCGATCGTCCGGGAGAGCACGGCGCAACCCGCGATCGTCCGGGAGAGCACGGGTCGTGGCACCACGACTCCGGCCGCGAGACGGGCGTGCGCGCCACGAGACGAACGGAACGCGAACTCCGGCTGCCGCTGACCCGCGAACAGCGCGCCTGGCCGCCCACTCCGGAACAACCCGACCCACCACGCCGCCCACGCCACGCCGATGCTGGATTGAGGAGTAACCGTCCCGGCATCTCGACAGACTGCGTCCCGCGCACCGCCATCGCGCGCATCCGCGCCGTGGCCGCCCGGCGGAAGTTGGTACCGCTCCCACGTCCGAGGTGCCGCGCCATCCGCGCTCGAGCGGTCGCAGGCGCGAGCGGTACCGACATGGCCAACAGGCCACGCAGTCGGGGTGCGGCCACGTCTCGACCGGGCGGCAACCTGCGAATCCGAGGTACTGCTGGTCGACTCGACGACGTAGCGCTGATCGACAGAGCGGGGCACATCACCGCTTCGTCCGAACTCGGCACGAGCTTTTCGCTGCCCGGGAAGGGCTGACCGGACCCTTGCCTGGTCGCTGGCACTCGGGCGGCTATCGTCCGGCCCAGGCAGCTCGGGCGTGCGCCGGGCGCTCTACTGGCCGGCCGGGGCGGGTGGGAACAGCGGGGGGATGGTGGGGACCACGATCGGGGGGAGGCCCGGGATGACCGTGATGGTGTTCGCGCTCGGCGGGGGCGGTTCCTCGCTCGTGGTGGTGGGATTGTAGCGCGGGGGCGGGGCGGCGACGGATTCGTTGGTCGCCTCGGTGGTCGGCGCGGGCGCGGAGGTGGTGCGCGGCGCGGTCGAGGTGGTTTCGGCGGTGGTGCTCGAATCGCGACTCTGCGAATCGGGTTCGAAGGCCGTCGGCCGCCAGCCCAGGGTCACGCCGATGGCGGAGACAACCACGAGCGCGCCGACCGCCACCCCGGCCACGCTGATCTCCCGGCGACGCCGGGACCGCTCCCCCGGCTCCGTGCCGGAGAGCCAGGTGTGAGTGGACTGGGACCGCGGCCGGGGAGCCGGTTCGTCGAAGTCAGGCTGCGGCTGGGCCAGCGGCTGCCGCTGCCGCACCGGGCGGGCCAGCATGGCGGCGCCGCGCACCGCGGCGGTCTCGGGACCGTCGGCGACCACCACGGGAATGCCGAGCCAACGCCGCAACACGCGCGCCACCAAGGGAATCCGGGCGCACCCGCCGATCACGGCGACCGCCTCCACCGGCTGTTCGGAGCGCAGGATCACATCGCGGGCCATGCGCGCCGAGGACTCCACGGCCAGCATGATGAGGGCTTCGAAATTCTCCTGTGATAGCAGCACCAGCCCCTCGGGCGACGGCAGCGCCACCGCCGTGCTGGTGGACAGCTGTTCCTTGGCCTTGCGACACAGTTCGTCCATGGCGGCGAGCCCGGCCGCGTCCGGCGGATGCGCGATGCGTCCGGAGGCGATCTGCTGTTCCCGGATCAGGGAGTCCAGATAGTCGCCGCTGATATCGCTGGTGCGCTCGGTGTGATGGATCTGCCGGGAGGCGGTATCGACCACCGTAATGGACAAACCGGATGCGCCGAGGTCGTAGACGGCGACGGTGCCGAAACCCTGGATATCACCGGAGTACTCCAGGAATTCCAGCGCCGCCACCACATCCGGGATGAGCTCGTAATTGATGAGCTGGCGGCGGGCCAGCTCCGCGCGGATACCGCGGGCGTGCTGTTCGTCCCGATACGCGATGGCGGTGGCGGTGATCGACGGATCGGCGGCGAGCACGGCGCCGACCGCGTCCGCCACCAATTCCTCCACCCGCTGCTCACCGACCGGGATGTCCTGGGTGTCGAAGGTCTGCGGGGCACCGCGATACCCGTCGTGGAACGGCTCGGCCTGCTGAAATCCGGGGCGCGAGTAGGCATCGGCCTCGGCGAGCGGCCGCGCGACGCGCACCGCGCTCACCCCCACCGACACTCCCAGTACCGAACTCATCTGCAGCCCATCTCGATTCACGCTCCCACGACGTGCGAGCGGGCCGCCGCCTGCGGATGGCCAGCGTCGCGTCACACTTGCGGTGGGGTCACTGTACCTGTCGGTGACACACTACGGCCTGCCGCGTCTTCCGTACACCCGCCTACGACCACCTGGTTCGGCGCATTCGGGACAGCCGCGCGGGGCCCGCGGGTGGCGATGCGAACACCGGTGGCGGGACGTACCCCACTGGGCGAGAGGGACATCCACGCCCGTGCCCCACCGTCCCCGCGCACGCACCGCGGTCACCGGCGACCAGGCGGCGACATCCACGCCCGCGCCGCCATGCCCGCGCACCCTCCGCGGTCACCGG
>NZ_JASCXP010000448.1:0-5974 GCF_030010695.1 Nocardia sp. CC201C | reverse complement strand
GGGCCATTGGGGGGGGGCGGGGCTCGCGCCCCCCCGCGACGAGAATGCCCGCGCGTACTTCCTGCAGCCCGACGGCAGCCCCAAACCCGCGGGCACCAACCTCACCAATCCCGCGATGGCCAAGACGCTCAACGCGATTGCCGCCGACGGCGCGGAAGCGTTCTACACCGGTGCCATCGCCGCCGATATCGTGGACGCGGTGGCCTCGACCGACGGCGGCCGCACCCCGGGTCTGATGTCGCTGGCGGATCTGGCCGGATATCAGCCGAAGAAGCGCACCGTCCTGTGCACGCCCTATCGCGAGCACATCGTGTGCGGTTTCCCCAACCCGTCCTCGGGCGGCATCACCGTGGCCGCCACCCTGGGCATCCTGTCGAATTTCGACCTGGCCGCCCTGGGGCCCGACCAGCTCGACGGCGGGGATGCCGCGCTCGACGGCGGCAAGCCGAAAGCCGAAGCGGTGCACCTGATCTCCGAGGCCGAACGGCTCGCCTACGCCGACCGGAACAAGTACATCGCGGATTCGGATTTCGTGCCGCTGCCCGGCAATACCCCGCAGACCCTGGTGAATCCGGACTATCTGCGGCAGCGGGCCGGTCTCATCGACCCGGGCCGCAGCATGGGCACCGCACAGCCCGGCGATTTCGGACCGGTCCCGCTCGGCACCGGCCCCCAGCCGCCCGAGCACGGCACCAGCCACATCTCCGTCATCGACAGCTACGGCAACGCCGCGTCCATGACCACCACGGTCGAATCCGCCTTCGGCTCTTTCCATCTCGTCGACGGCTTCATCCTCAACAACCAGCTCACCGACTTCGCCGCCGACCCGCTCGGCGAGGACGGACTCCCGGTGGCCAACAGCATCGACGCCGGGAAGCGCCCCCGCAGCTCCATGGCCCCCACCCTGGTCTTCGACCGCGCCGCCGACGGCGAGCGCGGACGGCTCACCCACGTCACCGGCTCCCCCGGCGGCTCCCTCATCATCCAGTTCGTGGTGAAAACCCTGGTGGCCATGCTGGATTGGGGACTGGATCCGCAGCAGGCCGTCTCGGCGGTCGATTTCGGCGCGGGCAACACCCCCACCACCAATGTCGGCGGCGAGCATCCGGCCGTCGACGCCGACGCCGACGGCGACAACGACCCGCTCGTCCAACGCCTGCGCGAACTCGGCCACACCGTGTCGGTGGCACAGCAGACCAGCGGCCTGTCCGCGCTGACCCGAGACGGCGACGGCTGGATCGGCGGCACCGATCCCCGCCGCGAGGGCGCGGTCATGGGCGACAACCGCTGACCGGGCGCGGCACACCGGTCACGCCGTCACCCGCGCTCGTGCGCAATCGATGGCGGCCGTGGTGGTATCGAAGATCCGTTCACCGGCGGGCAATGCCCCCACCGCCGCCAGCCGACGCCGGTGATCGGGGCGCAGCCCCGACAGCAGTACGGTGATGCCGCGGTGCTCGAGCTTCCCGACGGCATCGGCGAGCACCAGCGCGCCGGTGCTGTCCAGCGAGGTCAGATGCGCCATCCGGAGCACCACCACCTGGACGTCGGCGACCTCGGCCAGTTCCAGCAGGAAGCGGTGCGCGGTCGCGAAGAACAGCGGCCCCTCCAGGCGGTAGGCGACGATGTGGTCGTGCAGCAGTGCGTGCTCCTCCGCGAGGTGGTCGGAATCGTCCAGCGGCACCTGCGACAGCCGGGCCTCGCGGGCGATCGACCGCAGTGCCAGTATCGCGGCGATGCCGACGCCGACCGCCACGGCGGTGATCAGATCGAGTGCGACCGTCACCGCGAAGGTGGCCGCCATGATGACCGCGTCGCCGCGCGAGGCGCGGGCGATGGCGGCCAGCGAGGCGGTCTCCACCATGCGCACGGTGGTGGCCAGCAGCACTCCGGCCAAGGCCGCCACCGGAATTCGCTCCACCAGCGGCGCGGCGGCGTACACGATGCCCGCCAGGATGAGGGCGTGGGTGAGCGCGGCCAGCCGGGTCCGCGCCCCGGAGCGCACGTTCACCGCCGTCCGGGCGATGGCCCCGGTGGCCGGGACGCCGCCGAACAGCGGGGCCGCGATATTGGCGAGCCCCTGCCCGAGCAGTTCGCGATCCGGATCGTGCCGGGTGCCGACCGCCATGGCGTCGGCGGCCGTCGCCGACAGCAGCGATTCCAGCGCCGCGAGCGCGGCGACCGCCACGGCGGGTGCGAGCAGTGCGCCGAGCCGATCCGGATCGACGAATTCGAGTGTGGGAGCGGCCAATCCGGCGGGCAGCGCACCGATGCGGATGATGTCCAGGTGCGTCCACTCGGCCACCAGCGTCGCCCCGCCGACCGCGGCCAGCGCGAACGGCAGCTTGGGCAGATGCCGGCCGCCCAGCAGGATCACCGCCGCGACCACCACCGCCGTCACCGGCGCGGCCGCCACCGGATGCGCGGCGAACGCGCGCACCGCCGCGACGGCGACCTGCCACACCCGCTCACCGTCGAGTTCGCCGACGCCAAGCGCGGAGGGCACCTGCTGCAATGCGATCACCACCGCGATTCCGGCGGTGAAGCCCTCGATCACCGGTGCCGGGACGAAGCGCACCGCCCGCCCGACCCCGGCCGCGGCCATGGCGACCAACAGCAGGCCCGCCAGCAGGCCGACCATGAGGACGCCCGACGCGCCGTGCTGGTGCGCGATGGGCACCAGCACGACGGTCATGGCCCCGGTGGGACCCGATACCTGGAAGCGGGAGCCGCCGAACACCGCGGCGAGTGCGCCCGCGATGACCGCGGTGGCCAGCCCCGCCGCCGCGCCGAGTCCGGAGCTGATCCCGAAACCCAGCGCCAACGGCAATGCCACCAGCGCGACGATCAATCCCGCCAGCAGGTCCGCACCGGGAGCTTTCACGGCCGGAGCCCAATCCGATCGGACCGGGAGCAGCGACCGCACGGTCAGTTCACCGTGGCGTCGTCGCCGCGATAGTCGGCCAGGCGCAGCTTCAGCGCCGCGAGCTGTTCACGCAACGGCTCGGGCAGCCGGTTGCCGCCGATGGTGGCGTACCACTCGTCGATCAGCCGTAGCTCGGCCACCCACTCCCGCGTGTCGACGGCCAGCGCGGCGGACACCCGATCGCGGTGCACCGCGTCGAGTCCGTCCAGGTTCAGCGCGTCGGCGGTGGGCAGGTAGCCGATGGGCGTGGTCACCGCGTCGGCGGTGCCGTCGAGACGTTCCAGCGCCCACTGCAACACCCGCACGTTGTCGCCGAACCCCGGCCAGAGGAAAGCTCCTTCGTCGCTGCGCCGGAACCAGTTCACCTGGAAGATCTTCGGCAGCCGCGCCCCCTCCCGCTGTGCCAGCGACAGCCAGTGCGCGAAGTAGTCGCCCACGTGGTAGCCGAGGAAGGGCAGCATGGCCATGGGGTCGCGGCGCACCACGCCGACGGCGCCGGTGGCCGCCGCGGTGGTCTCCGACGAGAGCACCGAGGCGAGGAAGACCCCGTGCGTCCAGTCGAACGATTCGGTCACCAGCGGCACGGTGCTCGCGCGCCGCCCGCCGAAGAAGATGGCCGAGATGGGCACCCCCGCCGGATCGTCCCACTCGGGTGCCACCGAGGGGCACTGTTCGATCGGCGTGCAGTAGCGCGAATTGGGATGTGCCGCCGGGGTTTCGCTCTCCGGGGTCCAGTCCCGCCCGCGCCAGTCGACGAGGTGGGCGGGCGGCTCGTCGGTCATGCCCTCCCACCACACCTCCCCGTCGTCGGTGCGCGCCACATTGGTGAAGATGGAATTGCCGCGCGCGATGGTGGCCATGGCGTTGGGGTTGGTGCGCGCGCCGGTTCCCGGTGCGACACCGAAGAATCCGGACTCGGGGTTCACCGCGTACAACCGCCCGTCGGCCCCGAATCGCAGCCAGGCGATGTCGTCGCCGACGGTTTCCGCCCGCCAGCCCGGCAGCGCGGGCTCCAGCATAGCGAGGTTGGTCTTGCCGCAAGAGGATGGGAAGGCCGCGGCAACGTAGTGCGTCTTCCCTTGCGGCGACGTGAGTTTCAGGATGAGCATGTGCTCGGCCAGCCAGCCTTCGTCGCGTCCCAGCACCGAGGCGATGCGCAGCGCGAAGCACTTCTTGCCCAGCAGGGCGTTGCCGCCGTAGCCGGAGCCGTAGCTCCAGATGGTGCGCGTCTCCGGGAAGTGCGCGATGTATTTGGTCCGGTCGCACGGCCACGGCATATCCGGCTGTCCGGCGGCCAGCGGAGCGCCGACAGAGTGCAGACATTTCACGAAGTCCCGAGTGTCGGTGAGCCGTTCCCAGACCGGCGTGCCGGAGCGGGTCATGATCCGCATGGAGACCGCGACATAGGCCGAATCGGTGATCTGCACACCGTATTTCGGCTCGCCGGCGTCGAGCGGCCCCATGCAGAAGGCGATCACGTACAGGGTCCGTCCGGCCATCGCGCCCCGGTAGTGCTCGGTCATGACGGTGCGCATGTCCACCGGGTCCATCCAGTTGTTGGTGGGACCGGCATCGGATTCGCGCTCGGAGCAGATGAAGGTGCGATCCTCCACGCGGGCGACGTCCTCGGGGTCGGAGGCGCACCAGAAGGAGTTGGGGATGGCCGACAGCGGTACGAAGGTGCCGCGCCGCACCAGTTCGGCGGTGAGCCGATCCCATTCCGCCGCGGAGCCGTCACACCAGACCACGTGATCGGGCGCGGTGAGCGCGACGACCTCGCCCACCCAGTCGAGGATGCCGCGGTGCGTGGTCGGCGCGGCCGACACGAAGGCGGGGAGGACGGTCAACGGAATCTCCTTCGAATGTGACTAGGTAGGTAGTTGCGCAACTATGCAACCAGCGGATACGGCAGTGCGCGTCGGGACGACCGGGACAGTGACTAGGCCGGTGGCTCGAGCAGTTCGGCTTGGCCCGCCACCACACCGGTCAGGATGGCTCTGGCGGTGGCGAGGAGCTGGGCGACCTCGGGCGAGGTCAGGGAGTAGGTGACCGACAGGCCCTCGCGTCGGGCGGTAACCAGACCGGCCCGGCGCAGGATCGACAACTGCTGGGAGAGGTTGGCGGGTTCCACCCCGACCTCGGGCAGCATTTCGGAGACCGCGTGCTCACGCTCGCTGAGCAGTTCGAGCACACGGATGCGCACGGGGTGTCCGAGCGTTTTGAAGAAGTCCGCTTTCATCTGGTACAGCGGCCTTTTCAGTCCTGGCACTTCCGAACCAATCCTTCCGCTGGTGGCGGTATCGGCGCGGACGACCGACCTGCTGTTTGCAGAGTTTAGCAAACAGCCGAAACAGCGATCAGCCGGGCGGGGCCGCCGAGTACTTCGCCCCCAGCTCCCGGAAGCGGTCCATGGCGGCGACCGCGCGCTCACCGTCATTGGCGCGGATGGCGAGAATCGGCACGTAGTCGTCGTCGACCAGCTCCAGCCGCGGCCACGCCTTCTTGTCCGGAAACGACACCCCGCGAATGTCCTGCCACCGGAATTCGCTGTCGCCCACGATATTGCGCACCACCACACCGCGCGGGCCGACGCGCAGCCGGGGCCGGGTCAGCAACAGCACGCCGCCCCCGAGCAGCAGGCCGATGGCCACCACCGCCACCTGGTCCACCACCCGGAAGTTGACGCCGGTGGAGCCGTTGCGCAGGAAGACGCCCGCCACACCGAACACGACGACCAGGATGGCCGCCACGATCCGCGCATTGCGCGTCGACCGGCGGGGCCGCACCTCGAGATCCCACCCGGCGGCGGTGTGCGATGAGGTGGCTGTTTCGGATGTCGCGGGCACGGGTGCCGACTCCTCGGAGCTCGTCTCGGATCGCGGTGACGCGGAGCCGGATGCGGGTGGCGCGGAGCCTGGCTCCGCCGACGCCCCATCGGGTTCAAACGACGCCCCATCAGGTCCCAGCGGCGCGCCATCGGCTCCCAGCGACGTGCCATCGGGTTCAGGCGACGCGGTCCCAGGCCCTGTCGACTCCGCGCCGGCGGCG
>NZ_JASCXP010000447.1:0-6001 GCF_030010695.1 Nocardia sp. CC201C | reverse complement strand
GCTGACCACGAAGACACTGGACAGCGCCATGGCGGCACCCGCGAGCATGGGGTTGAGCATGCCCGCGGCGGCCAGCGGAATGGCCGCGACGTTGTAGCCGAAGGCCCAGAACAGATTGCCCTTGATAGTGCCCAGGGTGGCCCGGGACAGCCGGATGGCCGCCGCCACGGTGCGCAGATCGCCGCGCACCAGCGTGATGTCGCTGGCCTCGATCGCCACATCGGTGCCGGTGCCCATGGCCAGACCGAGATCGGCCTGGGCGAGCGCGGCGGCGTCGTTGACGCCGTCGCCGACCATGGCGACGACCTTGCCCTCGTCCTGGAGTCGCTTGATCACGTCGAGCTTGTCGCTGGGCAGCACCTCGGCGATCACCTCGGTGATGCCGACCCGATCCGCCACCGTGCGGGCGGCGGCGGCATTGTCGCCGGTCAGCAGCACCGGGGTGAGTCCGAGCGCCTTCAGGTCCGAAATCGCCTCGGCGCTGGTGGATTTGATCGCGTCGGCGATCACCAGCACGCCGCGAGCGGTACCGTCCCAGGCCACCACGACGGCGGTGTGCCCGGCGTCCTCGGCCTGGGACTTGGCCTGTGCCAACGACTCCGGCAGGGTGATCGACCAATCCTCGAGCAGCGCGGTGCGCCCGATCACCACCGCGCGTTCACCGACGAGACCCTGCACGCCCTTGCCGCCGTGGGAGACGAACTGCTCCACCGGATCCAGGGTCAGGCCGGCGGCCGCCGCACCGTCCACCACGGCCGTGGCGACCGGGTGCTCGGAACCGTGCTCCACCGCCGCGGCCACCGCGAGCAGTTCGTCCGCGTCCTGCCCGGCGGCCGGGATCACCTGCGCCAGCGTCATCTTGCCGGTGGTCACGGTGCCGGTCTTGTCCAGTACCACGGTGTCGATGCGCCGGGTCGACTCCAGCACCTGCGGGCCCTTGATCAGGATGCCCAGCTGCGCACCGCGACCGGTGCCGACCAGCAGCGCCGTCGGAGTGGCCAGGCCCAGGGCGCACGGGCAGGCGATGATCAGCACCGCCACGGCCGCGCCGAACGCGGCGGCGGTGGCCGTCCCGGTGCCGAGCCAGAAGCCCAGCGTCGCCACCGAAATGGCGATGACGATCGGCACGAAGACCCCGGCTACCCGGTCGGCGAGCCGCTGCACCTGCGCCTTGCCGTTCTGCGCGTCCTCCACCAGCTTGGCCATCTGCGCCAGCTGGGTGTCCGCGCCGACGCGGGTGGCGCGCACGGTCAGCATGCCGCCCGCGTTCACCGTCGCCCCGACCACCTCGTCGCCGGGCCCGACCTCGACCGGCACGGACTCACCGGTCAGCATGCTCATATCGAGGGCCGAACTGCCGCTCACCACTACGCCGTCGGTGGCGACCTTCTCTCCGGGGCGGACGAGGAATTCCGCGCCGACCGTCAGATCGGCTACCGGGATGCGGGTTTCGGCGCCGCCGCGCAGTACCGACACCTCCTTCGCGCCCATTTCGAGCAGGGCGCGCAGCGCCGATCCGGCTTTCTCCTTGGACCGGGTCTCGAAGTACCGGCCCGCCAGAATGGCCACGATCAGCACGGCCGCGACCTCGAAGTACAGCGTCGAGGCCGAATCGGTGCGCGAAATGCTCAGGGTGAAGGGATGTTTCATGCCGGGCATGCCCGCGTCGCCGAAGAACAGCGCGTACACCGACCAGCTGAAGGCCGCGATGGTGCCCAGCGAGATCAGCGTGTCCATGGTGGCGGTGGCGTGCCGGGCGTTCATCCAGGCGGCGCGGTGGAACTGCGCGCCGCCCCACACCACGATGGGTGCGGTCAGCGTGAGCGAGAGCCACTGCCAGTTGTCGAACTGGAGCGCCGGGATCATGGACGTGGCCACCACCGGCAGTGCGAGCGCCAGGCTCACCAACAGTCGGTGCCGTAGGTCCGCGGTGGCACTGGGGCGGGAATCATCCTCGGCCGCTTCGTTTCTCGCCGATTCGGTGGTGTGCACGGCCGCGCTGTAACCGGCCTCGGTGACGTGCTCGATGAGGTCGTCGGCGGTCACCGACTGCGGGAAGCTGACCTTCGCCTTCTCGGTGGCGTAGTTCACCGTCGCGGTGACGCCCTCGATCCTGTTGAGCCGCTTCTCGATGCGGGAGGCGCACGAGGCGCAGGTCATACCGCCGATCTCGAGTTCGACGGACCGCTCGGCAGTGGGTGCGCTCATCAGTGACCTCCTTCGTGTGCTCCGTGCCCCACCGGATCGACCGGTGCGGGGGCGGTGGTGGCGGTGATGGTGAATTCGGCGGTGTGCACCGCGTTGCCGTGCGAGAAGTCCAGGTACAGACGGTAATCCCCGGCCGTCGGCGCTTCCGCGTGGAATGCCACCTCCGGTCCGGCCGGTGTCGTGCCGACCTCGCCCTGCGGATGGACGTGCAGGTAGGCGAGGTCGCTGGCCCGCAACGCCACCAGATGCCCGTATGCGCCCAGATAGGGCCGCAGATCGGTGACCGGCTTGCCGTCCCGGGTGACGGTGAAGCTCAGTTCGCTTCCGGTGGTGGTCAGCTCACCGGTGAGGGTGACCCGGTACCCGTCCACCTCGGCGGTCCGGGACGGCGGCGGCAGGGGCTGGAGTGCGGCCTGCCCGGTGACGGTGACGGTCCGGCTCAGGGTGAGCCCGCCCGGCCCGCCGGTCGGCGCGAAGTCGGCGAATACCCGGTAGGTGCCCGGTTCCTTCCAGGTCCAGTCGATGGACCAGGTGCCGTCCGCGGCCAACTCCGGATGCACGTGCCGGAACTGGCCCGCGTCGGTGCGGGCCACGATCAGGTGCAGGTCCTTTTCGTGCTGTTCGTCATAGGCGGTGACGGTTCCGGACGGTCCGGTGATCCGGAAGCTCAGTACGCCGGGCTGATTCGCTGTGGTCGGAGCGCTGATCTCACCGAGGGTGTAGCCGGATTCGCTGTCGGCCAGGCCCAGGGTGTCGGCGTCGGCCGCCTGGCTCTGCGCGGTGTCGTGCCCGGGGGCCGGGCTCGGGTCGCCCACCAGGGCGCCGATCCCGAGCGCGGCCCCGAACAGCACGACCAGTCCGCCGCCGAACGCGGCGAATCTCAGTCGATCGTTCATCTCAGCCCGCCACCTGGTAACCCGCCTCGTCGACGGCGGCCACGACGTCGGCGTCCGCGAGGGGAGCGTTCGACTCCACCTTCACCAGACCGCTCGCGAGGTCCACGTCGACAGTGGTGACGCCATCGATCTTGCCGATCTCCTTCTGGACCGAACCGACGCAGTGGCCGCAGGTCATCCCGGTGACGGTGTAGGTGCTGGTGGCCATGTCAGACTCCTTCTCGCGCTCATCATACGGTGTGGGGGTATCCCCGACATCGATGAACATACCCCCAAGGGGTACCTGACGCAAGCCTGTCGCCGGAAAACTCAGCGCGCGATCTCCTCGGGCCAGGCGCGCATGGCGAGTTTCGCGGCTTTGCCCAGTTCGGCGGCGGTCGCACCGTCCTGGGCGCTCTGGGACATGCCCTGCAGAACCGCCGCCGTGTAACGCGCGAGCGCGGCGGGATCGGTGTCGGCGGGCAGTGTCCCGGTCTCGACATCCGCCCGGATGCGCTCCTCCAGTACGGCCACATTGTGATTGCGCTTGTCCCGGAGCAGTGTGGCGACCTCGCTGTTGGTGGTATTGACCCCGGCGCTGATCACCATGCACCCGGCCGGGCGACCGGGTTCGGTGTAGGCCGCCGCGGCCTCGCGCAGCAGGCGTTCGGCCGCGCCGCGCGCCGTGGGCGCCTCGGCGAAGGCGCGCATGGCGAATCCGCCGTAGCACTCGCCGAAGCGGTGCACCGCCTCGGTGAACAGCTGTTGCTTGTCGCCGAAGGCGGCGTACAGGCTGGGCGCGCCGATGCCGAGCTCCTCGGTGAGATCCCGGGTGGAGGTGGCCTCGTACCCCTTGCGCCAGAACAGGTGAATCGCCTTGTCCAGTGCGGCGTCTCGATCGAAGGAGCGGGGACGTCCCCGCGTCGGTGCGGCCATGGATCTATTTTATAGCGCTCGCTATTCAATGTGTTATCTTATTTCTGTAGCGACTGCTAGAGAAAGGCATGCACATGGGCGCGCTGACAGGGAAGACCGCACTGGTGACCGGCGGCAGCCGCGGTATCGGCCGCGGCATCGCGGAACGACTCGGCCGCGACGGGGCGCGGGTCGGGGTGCACTACAACGGCAATGCGACCGCCGCGAAGGAGACCGTCGCGGCCATCGAGGCGGCGGGCGGATCGGCCTTCGCGATTCAGGCCACCCTCGGTGCGCCCGGCGACGCGCGGACACTGTTCGATGCCTTCGACGCCCAGGCCGACGGCCTCGATATTTTGGTCAACAACGCGGGCATCGACGGTATTCGGGAACCCATCGCGGGTACCGACGAGGAGTCCTTCGAACGCGTCTTCGCCGTCAACACCAAGGCCCCGTTCTTCATCACGAAGCTGGCGCTCGAGCGCATGCGCGACGGCGGCCGCATCGTCAACATCTCCACCGGGCTCACCCACGGCGCCTACATGCCGGAACTCGTCGCGTACACGATGACCAAGGGTGCGCTCGACGCCTTCACCTCGATCCTCGCCAAGGAGGTCGGCGCGCGCGGCATCACCGTCAACGCGGTCGCACCCGGCATCGTCGACACCGATATGAATGCCGCGTGGCTGCGCAACGATCAGGCGCAGGCGAACGTCTCGGCCATGTCGCCGTTGGGCCGGGTCGGGCAGGCGGCGGATATCGCCGATGTGGTCGGCTTTCTCGCCTCGGACGACGCCCGCTGGGTGACCGGCCAGTGGATCGACGCCACCGGCGGTGCGTTGCTGTAGACCCGAAGGCCACGGATCGGCCGGTGGGTGGTACTTCCGCCGATCCGGTGACGGCGGCACGGTGCGTCGGCGGGATGTCCGGCGGGCTGTGCCGCCGTTCGTTATCGGCGGCCGGTGCGCACTAGGCTTGGCCCGTGCTGTCTGTTGTACCCGGTCCCGTGGTCGTGCGCGCCCCGTCGAAGGTGAATCTGCACCTCGGGGTGGGCGATCTGCGCGACGACGGGTACCACGACCTCACCACGGTTTTCCAGGCGCTGTCGCTGAGCGACGATGTGCGCCTGGCTCCGGCGGGCTCGCTGGCGGTGAAGGTGACGGGGGAGGGCGCGGCCGAGGTGCCGACCGACCGCACCAATCTGGTGTGGAAGGCGGCGGTCCGACTGGCGCACCTGGACGGCCGCGCGCCGCTGGTGGAGATCGCCATCGACAAGGGCATTCCGGTCGCGGGCGGGATGGCCGGGGGCAGCGCCGACGCCGCTGCCGCGCTGGTGGGCCTCAATGACCTGTGGGAGCTGGGGCTCGGCCGCGAACAACTGCTGGACATCGCCGCCGAACTGGGCAGCGATGTGCCGTTCGCGCTGCACGGCGGTACCGCCCTGGGCCGGGGGCGCGGAGAAAAGCTGCTTCCGGTGCTGTCCCGCAACAGCTTTCACTGGGTGTTGGCGCTTGCCAAGGGCGGCCTGTCGACACCCGAGGTCTTCCGCGAACTGGACCGGCTGCGTGCGGCCGGTGACCCGCCCCGCCTGGACAGCCCCGAAGCGCTGCTCCAGGCATTGGCCTCCGGCGATCCGCATCAGCTCGCACCGCTGCTCGGCAACGACCTCCAGGCCGCGGCGCTGTCGCTCAAACCCGAGCTGCGCCGGACCCTGCGCGGCGGCGTCGCGGCGGGCGCGCTCGCGGGCATCGTGTCCGGCTCCGGCCCGACCTGCGCTTTTCTGTGCGAGAGCGAGGAGGCCGCGGTGGCGGTCGCCGCCGAACTCTCGGGAGCGGGCGTCTGTCGCAGCGTCCGCACCGCCACCGGCCCGGTGCCCGGAGCCCGAGTCGTATCGGACCCCGGTATGCACTGATCCGGTGACAGCTGATTTCGTAAGGAGCTGGGTACGCCCAGCGGTCTCCACGGTCGTGGCCGCCGGTCCGCGCCCCGAAGTGAGTACATTC
>NZ_JASCXP010000446.1:0-6002 GCF_030010695.1 Nocardia sp. CC201C | reverse complement strand
CGGCCCCAATCGGCCGTGGTGGCAGCCGGAAAGCGCGGTCACGGCACGCGGCTCCGGTACATTTGTCGATAGGGCGGCCTGTCGATACAGGGCCGATCGGACGCGAAGCACCGCGAGCCGCGAGCATCTCGGCGACGCCGCGGTCATCCTGGCGACGCGTCGGTGCTCCGGGTCGAGCCACCGCCCACCATGCGGCGCGACCGAACTCCACACCGGGCCGAGAATCCGAGGAGCTGCGGAAATGGACGTCCCCCTCTGGTTGTGGGCGGTGTTCGGCACAACCGTGACCGTCGGCCTCGTCGTCGATCTCGTCGCGCACCGTGGTCCGCATGTGATCGGATTCAAGGAAGCACTGCGCTGGAGCATTCTCTGGGTCGGCCTGTCGCTGGCCTTCGCGATACTCGTCGCGGTCGCGGTCGGCCCGACCGCGTCGGTGGAGTTCACCACCGCCTGGCTGCTGGAGAAGAGTCTGTCGGTGGACAACCTCTTCGTCTTCGCGCTGATCTTCGGGTACTTCCAGGTTCCGCGCGAGTACCAGCACCGGGTGCTGTTCCTCGGTGTGCTGGGCGCGCTGGTGTTCCGCGGCATCTTCCTGATCCTCGGCGTCGCCGTGGTGCAGCGGTTCACCGCCGTCCTGTTCGTCTTCGCGGCGATCCTGCTCTACAGCACCTACAAACTCCTCGTCGACGACGACAACTCCTTCGATCCGGGCAGCAGTACGGCGGTGCGGCTGGTACGCCGGATCATGCCGATCCAGCACGAGTACTCCGGCGCGCACTTCTTCGTCCGCTCGGCGGGCCGGTGGGTGGCCACTCCCCTGCTGGTGGTGGTCGTGGCCATCGAGGCGGCCGATATCGTCTTCGCCGTCGACAGCGTGCCCGCGGTGCTGGCCGTCAGTCAGGAACCGCTCATCGTCTACTCCAGCAACGCTTTCGCCATTCTCGGGCTGCGCGCCCTGTACTTCCTGCTCTCCGGGATGCTGGCGCGCTTCCACCATCTGTCCACCGGCCTGGCGATCATCCTCGGATTCATCGCCGTCAAACTGATCCTCCAGGCCGCCCACAAGACGATCACGCCCGCCATCCCGGAGATCCCGTCCCCGGTGAGCCTGGCGGTAGTCGTGGTGGTGCTCACGATCTCGGTGGTGGTCAGCATCGGCCGACCGCCGCCGGAGGAATCGACACCGTCCCCGAACACCGGTTCCGTGGACACCACCGACAAACCCGACTGATGGAAGGTCCACGGCCGCAGCGCCATCGACGGATCATCTGACGCACACCCGCCGGCGTGGGATAATCGCAGGTGCGACCAATCGCGCGTGCAAGACGACAGCCAGTTCGCCGGAAGTGGGTGACTGCGATGTCTGGCTACCCGTCGCTCTCGGTCCGGCTCTGGCGGATGCGACCGTGGAACGCCAGCCCCCTGATGCCCGCCTCCCTGCGCTTCGAAACCGTCGCCATCGCAACCTTGTTGGCGCTGTGCCTGCTCGTCGTCCCGATCGCGGGCGCCGTCGGTACCGAAGCCTACAGCCGCACGAACACCCGCATCCTGTCCGACAACGCCACCAAGACGCTTGTCACCGCGACCATCACCGACGATCCGACGCACCAGAAATCCGAGCGCCGCTTCCTGGCCAGCGTCTCATGGAACGACGACGGACACGAACACACCCGCACCGCGCCGGTCCCGTACGACACCGGCCGCGGCGACGAAGTCCCGGTGTGGATCGGCGCGGACGGCACCCCGGTCGACCCGCCCCTGCGCACCGGCGACGCTCTCCTCGACGGCATCGGCGCGGGCATGGTGGCCCTGTTCTCGGTCTGGTCCACCGCGGGACTGCTGATCTGGGCCACCCGCACCGCGATCGACCACCGCCGTGACACCGCTTGGACCGTGGCGTGGCACCGGTTGAACCACCCGACCAGACAGTGACCACACCCATGCCCTTCGGACCACCACCCCGCGCCACCACCGCCGACCGGGAGCGAGTCATCGAACTGCTCCGCACCCAACTCGCCGTCGGCACCCTGACCGCGGACGAGTTCGCCGCCCGCGCCGACGCCGCCGCCCACGCCCGCCGCCGCGCCGACCTCGACCGCCTGACCCGCGACCTACCCGCCGTCACAGTGACAACAACCATACGAAATCCACTGCGCCCCTTGGTCGTCGCCGCACTCGTCGCCGTCGCCGCCTTCCTGCTGGTGGTGGTCGCAGTGGTCGCGGTGCTGGGAATCGGCGCGATGCTGGGCGGCTGACGGCGGCAACCCGGAGCCGCGGCTGCTCGGGCACGTCGGCTCGACACCGGCGCCCCGAAAACCGACGGCTGTATCCGCCCCGATGTCGCTGATAGCGTCCGGCCGCAAGCAACCAGCACCCATCGCTCGGAAACAGCGGAGGTCAGCTCATGCGTACACTGACTCGCCCGATTCTCATCCTGTGCACCGCCGCGGCCCTGACCAGCGGTGCCGCCGCCCACGCCGATCCCGCCGCCACACCGGTCGCCGCCAATGCGATGAGCTGGTCGGCCGAATGCGCGGCCGGACTGCTCGCCGGATTGGTCGCCGCACTCACCACCGGCTCCTCCGCCGCGGTCGGCTGCCCCACCTGACGGTACCGCCCTCGGTCCCGGCACGGCGTCCACGCCGAAGGCACCGCCGAGTAGGTCACCGACGTCCTGTACGCCGTCACCCCCTGGCTCGGAACCTTCGCGTGAGCCCCAACCCCGAGCGACGCGTAGACGCGAGAATCCGGACTCGCCTGCCAGCTCGACCACCTCGGCGCCGGGCTCGGACCAGCCGCCAGCCGATTCCCGCGACCGCGAACACCGCCACGAGAACGACGAGCAATGGCCGCCAGCCGAGGTCGCCGACCCAGCGGCTGATCGCCTCCTGGATACGGCTGGCGGCGACGATCACCGGATCGTCGGCGTCGCCGTCGCCGAAGAACAGTCGCAGCTCATAGATTCCGTAGTAGGTGACGTACAGCCCGGAGAGCACGAGCAGGACGCCGCTGACTCTGCCGATGTAGGGCAGCAGTTTTCGCGTCCACGCCGTCGCGGCGGCACCCGCCAGCGCGACGACCACCGCCAGCACGCCCACCAGCAGCGTCATTCCGGCACCGTAGGCGAGGTAGGCGGCGATGCCGCCGAGTACCGATCCGCTGCGGAAGGTGCTGCTGGTGACGGCCAGGAACGGGCCGATCGTGCAGGACAGCGAGGCGATCGCGTATGCCACGCCGTAGCCGGTCATCGACGCCAGCCGGGCGCTCGGCGCACCGCGGGACGGCTTGGGCAGCGCCACCGCGATGTCACGGCCGCTCAGCAGCCATGCCCCCACACCCACCAGCACCACCCCGATCACGACCGTAGCCGCGGGCAGATAGCGCTGCACCGACACCGCCAGCGGCGAGATCACCAGGCCGAACGCGCCGAAGACGAGCAGGAATCCCGTCGCCATGGCCACGGTGGCGGCCAATGCCCGGCCCAGTGCAGCGAGCCGCCCGGGTTCGGCGTCATCCGCACCGGCCACCACCAGGGCGAGATAGCCCGGCAACAGGGCGAATCCACACGGGTTCACCGCCGCGACCAATCCGGCCGCGAGGGCGAATCCGAGCACCTCAGCATCCATGGGACTCAGCATCCATCGGGCTCAGCCCAAAGCTTTGATCTGCGTGGCGATCTCGTCCGCACTCAGGCTGCCCGGGACCATGTCGATATCGGAGAACTTGCTCACGAAGGCGAAGGCAGGCTGCGCGGTCACCCCGAACCGCTGCCACACCGCACCGTCCAGATCCGCGATCTGGGTGAACGTCAGACCGTATTTGTCGGCGAATTCCCGCATGGCGGACAGGTCGTCCCGCGCGGCCACGCCGACGAATTCCACATCCGGATGCGCGGCGGCCGCCGCGGCGACACCGGGTGCCTCCCGCTGGCAGGTGGGACACCACGGGGCCCAGAACCAGAGCACGGCCTTCTTCCCGGCCAGGCTGGCCCCGGAGAACTCCGCGCCGTCGATCGTCTGCGCGGTGAACTGTAGTTCCTCCGGCACGGGGGCGTCCGCCGCGACGCTGGTCGGCGCTTCGCTCACCGCCGTGGTCGACACCGCCGTGGTCGATGCCGCGTCCTCGGTGTCACCACCGCATCCGGCCGCCACCAGCACGGCGGCGAGTATCGGCAGCAGCAGTCGAACGCTCTTCACAATCGGTGAACCTCCGGTCGGTGAATGGGAACCCTGAACGCCTATCATCACAGCCTCGAACGACTTTCGCGCCCAGCGCGGCGGCCCCAGACCACGGCCGCATGGCTATTGCGACGTGCGCTCCACCGGTAGGCCCGCCAATGCCCATTCGAGCATCCCCTCCCGGAGCCGTTTGACGTCCCGCCCGGACCGCTGAGCGATCCGGACCGCGTCCGGTGCCATGACGCAGTAGGCCCCGCGGCAGTAGGCGACGATGTCGCGGTCGGTGGGGAGTTCGGCGAGCCGGGCCGCCAGTTCGGACAGCGGGATATTGATCGCGCCGGGAATGTGGCCCGCCCGGTACTCCGCGTGCGGGCGGACGTCGATGAGGGTGATCTCCCCGGCGTCGCGGCGACGGATCAGTTCGTCGCGAGTGATGGCGTTCTCGGGTGCGCCGAGGACGGCCGCCGCGGCGACGGCGACATCGGACAGGTGGGCTTCGGCCACGGTGTGCACCAGGGCGAACAGACGGGCAACGTCGGTTCCGGCCAGGCGGTAGTGCTGGCGGGTGCCGTCGCGGCGGGACCGCACCAGCCCACCCGCCTTGAGTGCCTGCAGGTTCGCCGACGCGGTGGTCAGGTTCATGCCCGTCGCGGTGGCGATGGCCTCGACGGTGTGTTCCCCCTGCGTGAGCAGGTCGAGGATCTGGAGTCTGCGGCCGTTGCCCAACGCCTTGCCGACGCGGGCGATCTCGTCGAACAGGGCCGCCTTACGGCCGGTCACCTCACTCACGCTTGCTTCTCCAATGCTCTGTTGGATAGCTTATTCCATAATTCTATGGAATAACATCGGATGGTGCGATTGTAGCGCCACTCGGACCACCCGAGCGGGTGCGCCGCTTCACCACTGCCAGGAAAGAACGCTCTCATGCCCCACAGCGCCACCAGCACCGCCGACTCCCCCGAGATCGCCCGCGCGCAACGCCGCGTGCTGACCGTGCTGGTGTCCGCGCAGATCCTCAGCGGTGCGGGGTTGGCCGCCGGGATCACCGTCGGCGCGCTGCTGGCACAGGACATGCTCGGCTCGACCAGTCTGGCCGGGCTGCCCAGTGCGCTGTTCACGGCGGGTTCCGCGGTCGCCGCCGTCGCGGTGGGGCGGCTGTCGCAGGCGCGGGGCCGCCGTCCCGGGCTGGCCGCCGGATATCTCACCGGCGCGGTCGGCAGTGTCGGTGTCATCGCCGCCGCCGTCGCGGACAATCCGGTGCTGCTGTTCGTCGCGCTGTTCGTCTACGGCGCGGGCACCGCCACCAATTTGCAGGCCCGCTACGCCGGTGCCGATCTGGCGAGCGTCTCGCACCGCGGCCGTGCCATCTCCACCGTGCTGGTCGCCACCACGCTCGGCGGCGTCGTCGGCCCCAATCTCGCCGCGCCGACCGGCAGCCTCGCCCAGGCCATCGACATTCCGTATCTGGCCGGACCGTTCCTGCTCGCCGCGGCGGCCTACACACTGGCCGCGGCGGTGCTGGCGGTCTGGCTGCGCCCGGACCCCCTGCTGCTGGCACGCACCCTGGGTCCGGGCGATCCGGTCTCCAGCTCGACCACGACCGCACGTCCGGCGGCCGACGGCTCCCGCTCGGGCGTCGCCATCGGCGGTTTCGTCATGGCGGTGACACAGCTGGTCATGGTGGCGATCATGACCATGACGCCGGTGCACATGCTGCACCACGGGCACGGCACCGCCGCGGCCGGACTGGTGATCGCCATCCACGTCGGCGCGATGTATCTCCCGTCCCCGCTGACCGGCTGGCTCGTCGACCGCCACGGCCGC
>NZ_JASCXP010000445.1:0-6018 GCF_030010695.1 Nocardia sp. CC201C | reverse complement strand
GGCGGGTGGCGGTCGCCGGTCGCCTCGTGCGGTCGGCTGGTCGGCGGATGGCGGTCGACGGTCGGCGGTCGACGGTCGGCGAGTGTGGTCGAGCGGCGTGGTGCTGACTACTCGCCGCTGGCGGCCTCGCGCACCGGTTGCGGTTCGGTCTCCGGAATCGCGCCGCGGGCGGGCAATTCCGCCAGCAATTGCGTGGTGGCGGCGGCGATGGCCGCCACCGCCTTGTCCACCGCCGGTTTCGTGGTAGTGGTCAAACCCGACACTCCGCCCACCTTGCGCACGTATTCCTGTGCGGCGGCGAAGATTTCCTGCTCAGTGGCCGGGGGCTCCAGGCCGCGCAGCAGGGTGATATTCCTACTCATGGCCCAGAGGGTAGCGTCCGATTTCGTTGTGTGACAGGGCATGAATCAGACATTTGCTCGGCGGACACACGCCGTGAACATCGTGGGCGCGGCGTCGCGATCCGGCGCGCACGCTGGGGATTCGAGGTGAACCTTCGCACGCCCTGTGGCGAATAGCGGACGTCTCGAGATCCATGCGGAACAATCGGGGTATGCCCGCCCGCGACGTGCCCACGCTGACGACCTTCCCCTACCCGGAACTCGACCAGCGCGAGGACGACCACTGGTCCGGTGCGCAGGTCAACGACGACGAACTGCGTGCCCTGGCTCTCGGTGGTTTCTACTCGGCGCGCTGGGACGCCTTCCACGACGCGCTACTGCTCGGACCCGAACGCGAACATCCCCTCGGCGACCGCCGCGAACTCGCCATCGACACCCTGACCGGAGCCTGGGGCATCACCGACGGCACCGAGGCCATGGCCTCCATGGAACAGTTGCTCGACGGAATGCACGGCCCGCTGTACGCCCTGGTACACCCCCTGGTCGTGGCGGCCGTCAACTCCCCCGAACGCGACCGCTTCGGCGAACGCGCCGACCGCCACCGCGCCTTCCTCCGTCAGGTCGGCGCCTTCCGCGGCATGGAGAACACCGAGGCGCTGGTCCGCGACTACGACATCTGGTCCCAGGCCATCAAACTCGGCCTGACCGACCATCTGGTGCGCCCGCTGCCCACCGACATCCAGGCGTGGGACCTGGCCCGGGTGGTCGCGGTGGCCCGCATGGCCTACACCGCCGGCTACCTCGACGCCGACGTGGCCTGGGACTACCTGCTGCGGGCCCTCCCACTGGCCCAGCGCAAATACCGCAACTGGCGGCAGTTCGGCGACGCCTACCTCACCGGCTGGACCTACTGGCAGGCCTGCGAGGACCTGGCCGAACTGAAATCCGGTGGCGTCGACCGCCGCATGGAACTGCTGCGCCTGTGGAACCGCCCCAGCAGTCCTTGGCGTCGCATCACCCTGCAACCGGAGGACTGAACCCTGCGTCATCGGTGTGACGGGCGGTCACCGTCCGCGTTGCGGGTCGCCCTCCTCGACCGACCGTGCCCGCCGCGCGTCAGCGTGGCGGGCACGAGAAACTCGGCGCTATCGGTGTCCTTCGGTCCGCCGTGTCCTTCGGTCCGGCGTCCTCAGTCCGGCAGCGAACGCAGGATGCCGCGTCCGTACCGCTGGAACTGGGCGTCGTCCACCATGCCCAGGGAATGCCGCTCGACCAGCAGCTCCCATTCGGCGTACAGCTTCGCCACCCCCGGATCGGCGGGTCCGGCCGCACCGTCGGCCGATTCGCGCTGAATGGCGAAATTGAGCCCGCCGGTGATCCGTTCGGTATCCGCCCGGTCATTGCCGGTGAAGTGCAGTGTCACATTGCCGTCGTGGATATCGACGCCGTATTCACCGGGCGCGGCGCCCGTGGTCTCCGAATCGTCGGTGGTGCGCGCCCACAGCAGTGCCGCGATGGGCATCTCGTGTGCGTACCGGCGTCCGGAGCCGGTGGAGATGAAGATCATCCGATCGGTGGTGACCGCGAGCAGTCCGGCTCCCCGGCCCGCGGGCGGCTGGGCCGTCACCACCGCCGTCTCCAGTACGTACTCGCCGGGCGTGACGTAGCGGTTCAGCGCCGCGACGGCGGTCTTGGCCTCCCGCTTGGGAGCCATCCGCCGGGCCGCGCGGTCCACGTCGGCGCGCGCCGGTCCGCCGCGTCCCCAGGCCGGAGTGGGCGGTGTCAGGTCGGGGGCGGCGACCTCGAGGCGCTGGGTGGCCAGGATCTGGTTGTTGATCCGCTCGACGATCACGGTGGCCGCGGGCACATCGTGTTCGGCGATGAGGACGGGTAGGGGAGTGCGGTCGGCGGGGACGCCCGTCAGTACGGGGGTGGGGTACCTGAGATAGATTTCGATGACGACGGCGTCGTCGGCGCGCCGGTTCAACCTGACCTTGAGAAGGTCGCCTACCGGCACATCGAGGACGCGCTCGCCGTCTGTTCCTGGTCTCAGCACCGTCAACCGCCCGTTGCCGTGACGGACGATCGCTGTGGGTGTCCGTAGCTCGACGATGTCCATACCCCCTACGCTCGTGTTGTGTTGTCGGTCACGATAGGGCGAACATGCCATGATTGTGGCCACTTGGGCCGACGCTCACCATGCTCGCCCGAAGGGTTTTGCGGCAGATGGTTGGGGAACCACCCGCGTTCTCCGGCCGTTTACCTGTTGAACTGCACAAGCTGCCGAACCTCGCGATGTAACGATGTAGACCGTACGCGGTAACGTGGCATGTCCGCATCCGTTCCGTATGGAAACGGGCGCGCTCGTGACGCAAGCTCTACAGCATCGCAGGCAAAAACCGGAATCACCGGAAAGGACTGGCCCGCCGGCCGACGCTCTATGAACCGCAAGACTGTGTTCCGCAACCTGGCCATAGTCGCGGGCTTCCTGCTCGTGATCTACCTGGTCAGCTACTTCAGCAACGACACGCGCGGCTGGAAGAACGTCGACACGTCGGTGGCGCTTTCCCAGCTCCAGGACAAGGACAACATCGATCAGGTCCAGATCGACGACAAAGAACAGCAGCTGCGCATCACGCTGAAGAACGGCAATGATGCCACCGACGGCCAGACCAAGATCATTGCCAAGTATCCGGGCGGCAGTGAGGTGTCCGCGCAGATCCTGCAGGACGTGCAGGAGACCGGTGCGAAGTACAACACCTCCGTCAAACAGGACTCCTGGCTGAGCCAGATCCTGCTGTTCATGCTGCCCATGATCCTGCTGCTGGGCCTGTTCATCTTCGTGATGGCCCGCATGCAGGGCGGGGGCCGCGGCGGCATGATGGGCTTCGGCAAGTCCAAGGCCAAACAGCTGTCCAAGGACATGCCCAAGACCACCTTCGCCGATGTCGCGGGCGCCGACGAGGCCGTCGAGGAGCTCTACGAGATCAAGGACTTCCTGCAGAGCCCGGCTCGCTACCAGGCCCTCGGCGCGAAGATCCCCAAGGGCGTACTGCTCTACGGCCCGCCCGGCACCGGCAAGACCCTGCTGGCGCGCGCCGTCGCGGGCGAGGCCGGGGTGCCGTTCTTCACCATCTCCGGCTCCGACTTCGTCGAGATGTTCGTCGGCGTCGGCGCCTCCCGGGTGCGCGACCTGTTCGACCAGGCCAAGCAGAACAGCCCCTGCATCATCTTCGTCGACGAGATCGACGCGGTCGGCCGCCAGCGCGGCGCTGGCCTGGGCGGCGGCCACGACGAGCGCGAGCAGACGCTGAACCAGCTGCTGGTCGAGATGGACGGCTTCGGCGAGCGCACCGGCGTCATCATCATCGCGGCCACCAACCGCCCCGACATCCTCGATCCGGCGCTGCTGCGTCCGGGCCGCTTCGACCGCCAGATCCCGGTCAGCAACCCGGACCTCGCGGGCCGCCGCTCGATTCTGCGGGTGCATTCGCAGGGTAAGCCGATCGCGCCCGACGCCGATCTGGACGGGCTGGCCAAGCGCACCGTCGGCATGTCCGGCGCGGATCTGGCCAATGTCATCAACGAGGCCGCGCTGCTCACCGCGCGTGAGCACGGCAACCTGATCACCAGTGCCGCGCTGGAGGAATCCGTGGACCGCGTGATCGGCGGCCCACGGCGCAAGTCCCGCATCATCAGCGAGCACGAGAAGAAGATCACCGCCTACCACGAGGCCGGGCACACCCTGGCGGCATGGGCGATGCCCGATATCGAACCCGTCTACAAGGTCACCATCCTGGCCCGCGGCCGCACCGGCGGCCACGCCATGACCGTGCCCGAGGACGACAAGGGTCTGATGACCCGTTCGGAGATGATCGCCCGCCTGGTCATGGCCATGGGCGGCCGGGCCGCCGAGGAACTGGTGTTCCACGAGCCCACCACCGGTGCGTCCTCGGATATCGACCAGGCCACCAAGATCGCGCGGGCCATGGTCACCGAATACGGCATGAGCGCCCGGCTGGGCGCGGTGCGCTACGGGCAGGAGCAGGGCGATCCGTTCCTGGGCCGGTCCATGGGTACCGGTTCGGACTACTCGCACGAGGTCGCCCGCGAGATCGACGAGGAGGTGCGCAACCTCATCGAGGCCGCGCACACCGAGGCGTGGTCGGTGCTCAACGAGTACCGCGACGAGCTGGACTCCCTGGCCAGCGCCCTGCTCGAGCGCGAGACCCTGCACCGCAAGGATCTCGAGGCGGTGCTGGAAACGGTCGACAAGCGCCCGCGCATCACCGCTTTCAACGATTTCGGCGAACGGGTGCCCTCGGATCGTCCGCCGGTGAAAACCCCGCGCGAACTAGCCGCCGAGCGCGGCGAGCCGTGGCCCGAGGAAACACCGGACCTGTCGAAGCAGCCCGCACCGGTACCGGGCAATGGCTATCCGCAGCCCGCCGGCTACCCGGCCGGACAGCCCCAGGGCTACCCGCAGCCCGCCCCCGCGGGCTACCCGGCCCCGCCCGCCCCCGCCTACGGCGGTCGCCAGACCGGAACGCACGGTTCGCGGCCCGATTACGGCGCCCCGGCCGGATGGTCCGCTCCCGGCTGGCCGCCGCAGGAGGATCCGCAGCAGGGACAGCCGTCCGCGCCGCCCAACGTCGGCGGCTGGGCGCCCGCGGGCGGTCGGCAGCCGGAGTACGGCTACCAGCGGCCCCCGCAGCAGCCGGAGTACGGGCAGCAGGGCTATCAGCCCGGTCAGGCCGCCCCGCAGCCCGGCGGGAACAGCGAGGACGACGACAACGGTTGGGACGGACCGAACGGTCGTCGCTGACGGCCGCTTGGATACTCTCGATGGGTTCGCGGTCCCGGGCTCGGTTCATCCGGCCCGGGACACCGAGACCGCGAACCGGCCGTGCCGGTCAGGCGCGGACCTTGAACACAGGAGGTGCCGATTGTCGGCCAACAACCGCGTCGTCTCCGGCCCGATCGCGCTCGACACCGGTCGGCCGTTCGACCAGGAGCGCGCCGAAGCCGCCGTACGCGAGTTGCTGATCGCGGTCGGCGAGGACCCGAACCGTCCGGGGCTCATCGATACCCCCGGACGCGTCGCCCGTGCGTACCGGGAAATGTTCGCCGGTCTCTACACCGAGCCGGACGCGGTGCTGAACACCACCTTCGACGAAGGCCACCAGGAACTCGTGCTGGTCCGCGACATCCCCATGTACTCGACCTGTGAACACCACCTGGTGTCCTTCCACGGCGTCGCCCACGTCGGCTACATTCCGGGCCCGCACGGGCGCGTGACGGGCCTGTCCAAGCTCGCCCGCCTGGTCGACCTCTACGCCAAGCGCCCGCAGGTGCAGGAGCGCCTCACCAGCCAGATCGTCGACGCCGTCATGCGCAAGCTGGACCCGCGCGGCGCGATCGTGGTGGTGGAGGCCGAACACCTGTGCATGGCCATGCGGGGCATCCGCAAGCCGGGAGCCAGCACCACCACCTCCGCGGTGCGCGGCCTGTTGCAGAGCAGCCCCTCCTCCCGCGCGGAGGCCCTCGATCTGATCCTCCGGAAGTGAGCTGTGTCTAATTTGCCCTCCGCTTCGCTCCGGGCGGGTGCTGTGTTCGATTTGCCCTCCGCTTCGCTGCGGGCGGGTTCGCGGCGCTGGAGGTCTCGGTTCTTCCCTCC
>NZ_JASCXP010000444.1:0-6030 GCF_030010695.1 Nocardia sp. CC201C | reverse complement strand
AGCCTGCCGGGCCTCTTCGGCGCGGGCGACGTGACCACACGGGAGCCGATCACGGGTGCGGTGAGCGGATTCGGCGGACAGAACGGGGCCTGGGCGATCTCCTCCGGGGTGTGGTCGGGCGCCGCCGCGGCCCGCTTCGCGCGGGAGCGGCGCACCATCGGCAAGACGCGCGCGGTGCCCGGAGCCGGACTGGGCGCGCGGTCCGGCATCGACCCGCGCGCGGTGGTCGGCCTGGTGCAGGAGCACACCCTGCCCCTGCGGCGCTCGTACTGGCGCAGCGAGGGCAGTCTGCGCGACAGCATCGGCGAGCTGGACGGCGTGTGGCCGGGTGTGCGGTTCGATCTGGGCGGCGGCGGTGCGGACCGGTTGCGCGCCCGGCAGGCGGCGGCGCTGCTGGCGGTGGCGCGCTGGACCAAGTACAGCGCGCTCGCGCGCACCGAGACCCGCGGCATGCATCGCCGCACCGACCATCCGGGCCGCAGCCGCGCGGGGCGGGTGCGGCTGGTGTCGGGCGGCTTGGATTCGGTGTGGGTCCGTTCCGACCGGTCGGCGGCGAATACGGCCGTGGGGGAACTCACCGCGGCCGAGTAGACCGCATTGTGATGTCTCACCGAATCGTGACGCGGTCGTGCGAGTTCTCCCTTACCTCCGGTTAATTACCGTCCACTACGCTCTGAAAATGGTGAATGAGCGAGACGGACCGTAGGCCCGATTTGGCACGTCGTCGCCGCTGCTGGCAAGATATGACGATCCCCGTCCGCTGTCACCCCAGCCGGTCGGGAGATCCGGTGATCACGATCACCCCGGCACCATGCCCGGACACACCCGTCCGGTTTTCTCGCTCGACGATCTGTGCAGCGACACGCTCTTTCCAAACCGTCGGACCCTTGCCTCTGTCACGTCGACCGACGACAGTGGCACAGTGCGTTTCGACGGCGTGGTCAGCGCACCTCAGAGCCCCCGAAAACCATTAGTACCTATTACCGAACGGTAACCGTCAAACGGTTGAGTCCGCACCGAGCAGGAGTGAAATCGTGTCACCCGTGACTGAAGCAGTGAACGCCACCGCGACCCCGTCGACCAATGCGGCGAATCTGGCCGACATCACCACGGAAGAAATTTACGCGGGTCACCTCGGTGGCAAGCTGTCGGTCGAACTCACCGCACCGCTCGAGACCCAGCGCGACCTGTCCATCGCCTACACCCCCGGTGTGGCGAAGGTGTGCCTCGGCATCGCCGAGGACGAATCCCTGGCCAAGACCTACACCTGGGCCGAGCGCCTGGTCGTGGTGGTCTCCGACGGCACCGCCGTGCTGGGCCTGGGCGATATCGGCGCACGCGCCTCGCTGCCCGTCATGGAGGGCAAGGCGGCGCTGTTCAAGAAGTTCGCCGGTCTCGACTCCATTCCGCTGGTGCTCGACACCAAGGACCCTGACGCCATCGTGGAGACCCTCATCCGCCTGCGCCCGAGCTTCGGCGCGGTGAACCTGGAGGACATCTCCGCCCCCCGCTGCTTCGAGATCGAGAAGCGTGTCATCGAGGCGCTGGACTGCCCGGTCATGCACGACGATCAGCACGGCACCGCCATCGTGGTGCTGGCCGCCCTGAAGGGCGCGGCCGCGTTGCAGCAGCGCGACATGTCCGCCATGAAGGTCGTGGTCTCCGGTGCCGGCGCCGCCGGTGTGGCCTGCACGAACATCCTGCTGGCCGCCGGTGTCTCCGACATCATCGTGCTCGACTCCAAGGGCGTGGTGAGCCAGGACCGCACCGACCTCAACGAGGTCAAGGCGGAATTGGCCCAGCGCACCAACCCGCGCGGCGTCACCGGCGGCCCGGCCGAGGCCCTCGCCGGCGCGGACGTGTTCCTGGGGCTGTCGGCGGGCACCGTCGCCGAGGAGCTCATCGCCGCCATGGCGCCGGAGTCCATCGTCTTCGCCATGTCCAACCCGAACCCGGAGATCCACCCGGACGTGGCCGCCAAGTACGCCGCCATCGTGGCCACCGGGCGCAGCGACTTCCCGAACCAGATCAACAATGTGCTCGCCTTCCCCGGCGTCTTCAAGGGCGCGTTGGACGCGGGCGCGCGCCGCATCACCGAGGGCATGAAGGTCGCCGCCGCCGACGCCATCTTCGGTGTCGTCGCCGACGAGCTCTCCGCCGACAAGATCATCCCCAGCCCCCTCGACCCCCGCGTGGCCCCGGCCGTCGCCGAGGCCGTGGCCGCCACCGCCCGCGCCGAGGGCGTCGCGTAGCTCGGGAGACGTCACCAGGACGGGGGTCCGGTTCCATCGGAGTCGGACCCCCGGCGCGTGCGTCGGGCTGCGTCGCGTGCGTCGGGCTGTCCCCCCGACGTGCGGTTCCGTCGGGCGTGGCCGTGCGTCGGTGGGACCCCGCTGCGTCGGCGGGTTCGCGACCGGTCGACGGATCGGCAGGCAGCCGTGTGGCGCGTCGACGAGCGCCTGCCGGGAGGAGCGGACCACAGCCGTTCAGATGACCCATGAACCCTGCCGACAGTGCCGAACCCGCATTCGGGGACACCGCCGTACGGCCATTCGGGACACCGCCGTACGGCCTGGGTTTCGGTGTGGTCGTGCCGGTTGCGTGGAACCTCACCGCAGCGACGGCCGGGACGTGTCGTGACGAGATCCCGCTCGGCGGCGGGCGTGCGCGACCGTCCGACGTCCCGCTACAGCGCGTGGGCGTCGAGCCAGGAGCGGGCCAGGTCGGTGGGGGAGGCGTTGTGGTCGCGGACGTCGCGGACCATGGCGGCGAGGTCGGCGGTGGTGAGTTCGCCCGCCACGTAGTTCAGTTTGCGGGTCTGGTCGCCGGTGAGCGCGCCCTTGCGGATGACAGGGAGGACCTGCTGGGCGCGGAAGGCGTAGTCGGGGTCCGCGATGGTGGTGAGGTCTTCCGGAGTGGGGCCGGGCAGCAGCGGCGGGGGGACGGTCAGGACGGCCGCCTGGATCTCGCCGTTGAGCAGGGCGTTTCGGGCCGCGATATCGTCGGGGTACTCGGTGATCTGAGTGATGGTGCAGCCGTAGGTGTTTCGGAGCGGGTCCCGCACGTCCCGCGCGGGGTCGAGGGCGGGGCGCAGCGGATCGGTGGGTGTGCCGGTGGTGATGCCCACCCGCAACTCGGCGCAGCGGGGAGCCAGGTCCGGCAGTGTGGCGGGGAGGTTCTCGGCGGCGCGGGTGGTGAGCGTGATGCGCAGATCGGTGCCGTCGGCGGGGTCGGAGACCACGATGCCCTCGGGCAGCGCGGCGTAGACGGCCGCGAGCACCTTCGCGGGGGTGGTCGCGGTGGCGTCGGCGTGCAGGGCGCGCAGCAGATCGCCGGTGTCGTCGCCGGTCACCGCGATGGTGGCGGCGTCGAGGGCGGCGAGGTAGTCGGCGCGGGTGCCGAGGTCGGCCGCGACGGCGGTCCGGGCTCCGGTGCGGGCCAGCGCGCCCGCGTAGATCTCGGCGACCACCCGCGCCTGCGCGGAATCACCCGCACCCACCACGATGGCCGGATCGTCGTCGCGGGCACAGGACACCATGGCCGCCGCCGACACCGCCACCAGTGCCGTACCGAGCAGCCGACCGAAACCATTCCGCCCGAAGCGAATCGTTGCGCCGAACATGTGCGACAGTCTGCCTGGCGGGGGTGCGGGCGGTGGACAGCGGCACACTCGATTGCGCGAAACGCCCAGGAGAAGTCAGCGACAACTCGGCGAGCCAGGCAATATGGACACCCATGAGCGGTCCGGTCTTCCCATCCCGTGGCCGCTGTCGATCCGCTGGGATGTCGGAAGGACAGTTGTGAAATCCCCGATCACCACGCGTGGCCGCCGCGGACTACGCCCCGCTCTCACCGTTGCCCGGGTGGTCGCCGCGGCCGTCGCGCTCGCGGCCGCCATGGCGCTCACGGCGTGCGGCGACTCCGACCCGCTCTCGGGCGGCGGCGGCAGCTGCAGCACCGACGAGAACCAGGTCACCGTCGGCTCGGCCAACTTCCCGGAATCCGAGACTGTCGCCAACATCTATGCGGAAGCCTTGCGCGCCAACGGTTTCAGTGTCGACACCAAACTCAATATCGGCAGCCGCGAGGCGTACGTCCCGGCGCTGCGCAGCTGCTCGATCGGCCTGGTGCCCGACTACACCGGCAATCTGCTCCAGTACCTGGACTCGGCGGCGACCGCCACCTCCGCCGACGAGGTGAACGCCGCGCTCACCGCCGCGCTCGGCGATCAGCTCGCCATTGCCGACCCGGCTCCCGGGCAGGACTCCGACGCCGTGGTGGTCACCCGCGCCACCGCCGACCGCTGGAACCTGCGGACCATCGGCGATCTGGCCCCGCACTCGGCCGAGGTCACGTTCGCCGCGCCCGCGGAATTCCAGGAGCGGCCGGGCGGTCTGCCGGGGCTGAAGAAGAACTACGACCTCGACATCGCGCCGGGCAACTTCGTGCCGATCGCCGACGGCGGCGGACCGGCCACCGTGCGCGCACTCGTCGAAGGGCAGGTGACGGCCGCCGACATCTTCACCACCTCACCCGCCATCGCGGAGAACGACCTGGTGGTGCTGGCCGATCCGAAGAACAACTTCGCCGCCCAGAACGTGGTGCCGCTGTTCAACGCCGCCAAGAAGAGCGACAAGCTGGTGTCCGTCCTGAACGCCGTGTCGGCGAAACTCACCACGGCGGAACTGATTTCGCTCAATACCGCGGTCTCCGGCGCGAGCAAGACCGAACCGGCCGCCGCGGCGGCGGACTGGGTGCGGGCGCAGGGACTCGACCAGCCGATCGCATAGGGAGGCCCACGTGTCCGATATCGAGTTCCGCGGCGTCACCAAGACCTATCCGGACGGCACCACCGCCGTACACGATCTGGACCTGCGCATCGAATCCGGTTCCTTCACCGTCTTCGTCGGGCCGTCCGGCTGCGGCAAGACCACCTCGATGCGCATGATCAATCGCATGATCGCCCCCACCTCGGGGACGATCACCGTTGCCGGACAGGATATTTCGGCGATCGACCCGGTGAAGCTGCGGCTCGGTATCGGCTACGTCATCCAGAGTGCGGGCCTGCTGCCGCACCGCACCGTCCTGGACAACGTGGCCACGGTGCCGGTGCTCCAGGGGGTGCGGCGCAAGCAGGCGCGCGCGGCGGCGTTGGAGGTGCTGGACCGGGTCGGTCTGGACCGCGGTCTGGCGCAACGCTATCCGTCCCAGCTGTCGGGCGGTCAGCAGCAGCGTGTCGGGGTGGCGCGGGCGCTGGCCGCCGATCCGCCCATCCTGCTCATGGACGAGCCGTTCAGTGCCGTGGATCCGGTGGTGCGTGCCGAACTCCAGACCGAAATGCTGCGGCTGCAAGCCGAACTGCACAAGACCATCGTGTTCGTCACCCACGATATCGACGAGGCGGTCACCCTGGGCGAACGCATCGCGGTCTTCGGGCCGGGCGGCGTACTCCAGCAGTACGACACCCCCGACCATGTGCTGGCCCAGCCCGCCAACGACTTCGTCGCCGAATTCGTCGGCCGCGACCGGGGCTACCGGGCGCTGTCGTTCCGCTCCGCCGACACCGTGCCGATCCTGGGCGTCGCCACCGCGACCGAGGACGAGATCAGCGGGCAGCGGCTGCTGCTCGGCGACTGGGTGCTGGTGGTGGACTCCGAACGCAAGCCGCTCGGCTGGATCGACGTCACCGGCGTGGAAGCCTTCCGCGCCGGAAATCCGCTGCGCGACTGCATGTCGGCGGGCGGCTCCCTGTTCCCACCGGATGGTGACCTGCGGCTCGCACTGGACGCGGCGGTCTCCTCGCCGTCGGGAATCGGTGTGGCCGTGGACGACTCGGGTGCGGTGCGCGGCGGCATCGACGCCGGCGACGTGCTCGAGGCACTGGCCCGCCAACGCTCCGGCGAGGACGCCGACCGCAACAAGCACTACTTCCAGGAATCGCCGACCGCTGACCGGGAGGCGTGAAATGCGCACCGTGCCGACCCGCCCGGCAACCACCGTAGCGGCGTGGCCGCCCGCTACCGCAGCGAG
>NZ_JASCXP010000443.1:0-6043 GCF_030010695.1 Nocardia sp. CC201C | reverse complement strand
CGCCCGCGCCGCCCTGGGCATCCTGCGCCGCGACCCCGGCCTGGCCGGTCGGGTGCTCGACCGGGCGGCCGACCTGGCCCGGATCGCCGATGTGACACAACCCGATTCGGCCGTGGTGTCGGTGGTGCTCGGCGAGGCGCGGGTTGCCTACGACGCCGCCGTCGCCTGCCGAGAACGGGGCCTCAGCGTCGGCTGCTTCCGCCCGCCCTCGGTCCCCGAGGGCACCTCACGGTTGCGCCTCACCGCCCGCGCCGACCTCACCCCCGCCGAACTCGACACCATCGCAACGGTTCTCGGCGAGGTGTTGGCGCGGGCGCGCGGGCAGCAGACGGTTCCGGCATGAGCGTTCTCTTCGTAACCGGCACGTCCACCGATGTCGGAAAGACCATGGTCACCGCCGCGCTGGCGGCGACCGCACGGGCGGCCGGGGCGCGGGTGGCGGTGTGCAAGCCCGCCCAAACCGGGGTCGCGCCAGGCGAACCCGGTGACCTGGCCGTCGTCGAACGACTCAGCGGGGTCACCCGCACCCTGGAACTGGCGCGCTATCCCGATCCACTGGCCCCCGATACCGCCGCGCGCCGCTGCGGTCGGCCGCTGCTGACCCTCGCCGATACGGCGGCGGCGGTGGAATCGCTGGCCGACGCCGATCTCACCCTGGTGGAGGGGGCGGGTGGACTGCTGGTGCGGATGGGCGAATTCACCCTGCTCGACCTGGCGCAGCAGCTCGGAGCACCGGTGCTGGTGGTGGCCGCCGCCGGACTGGGCACCCTGAACCACAGCGAATTGACCACGCGCACACTGGCTTCGGCGGGTGTCCCGTGCGCGGGCCTGGTCATCGGCGCTTGGCCGGACGACCCCGACCTCGCCGCCACCTGCAATCGCGCCGACCTGCCCGCCGTCACCGGCGTCGACCTGGTCGGCACCCTCCCCTTCGGCGTCGGCTCCTGGCCCGCCGCCCGCTTCGCCGCCGCCGCCCCCGGCTGGTTCGACGCCGACTGGCGCGCCCGCTACCTGCCCGGCTGAACCGTCGGCATGCGCGGTCCAGGGCCTCGCTCCCGACCGGTCCGCGTCCGGCTGCCGTGTTCGGTCGCGACGCGGGACCCGGAGGGCAGTGGTACCGCACCGGCGATCGAGTCGTCGCCACGCGGATCGCGGAGCGCAGTGGGCGGTATCGCCGCTGCGGCGCGGACGCGAGTGTGCGCCGTGGGGGCCGCCGCCACGGGGATCGCGGTAGCCCACGCGCAGTGGGCGGTATCGCTGACACGGGGACGCGGGCGTGCGCGCGCCGTGGGGCCGCCGTCACGGGGCTGACTGTGGCTCGTGCCCGTGGTGGGGGATCGCTGGTGCGCGGTCGACTGTGGTGTCGTCGCACGTGGGATCGCCGTCGCCCGCGCGTGAATCCGTCGCGTAGTTCGCGCTTCGGAGCCGCGGCGGCGCTCCGGCGGTGTGATCACCGGGCGATCCCTGCCTACAGTGGATCGGTATGTGGGACTATCCACATCCGTCCGGCGCCGCCGAGTACGACGACGAGCGGCGGCGGGCGCGGCTGCGCGAAACCCGATTCGGAACCCGGTGGCGAGAGCGGCGCGGGCTGCGGATCGCGGCCCGGTTCGCGCTGATACCGCTGCTGTTCCTCGCGCTGTTCGCACAATATTGGCGACTCGATGTCGCCCCCGAGCGGGCGCGGCTGGCCCGCACCGCACCCGCCGTCCTGCCCATCGCCGGCCCCTCCGGCGCGGCGGCGGCCGATACGGCGGTCTTCGATCTGGTCGGTCTGGGCTCGCTCGACGCCACCGACACCGCCCGCGCGCTACCGACGTTGAGCCAGCTCGGTTCGGTGTGGGCGGTGCGCTACGACAACACCGGTATCGACACCAAGGTCATCGCCGACCTCATCGTGCGGGTCACCGAGGCCGCGCACATACCGAAGGTCGTGCTGGCCGGCCACAGTATGGGCGGCGTCATCGCCCTGGAGATCGCCCACCACCTGCACACCGCCAGTTCCCGGCAGGTGCTGGCGGTACTGCTGGACTGCACCCCGATCGACCTGCACGCCGTGCGCCGGGAGAGCCGCGACCAGGGGGAGGAGCTCATGCGCTGGGTGGGCTGGTTCCCCGGTGCGCGCGAGAGCAGGCTGTTGCGGCTGACCGCCGAAACCTACTCCCGCCGTGACCGATATCAGGGCGGCCGCTACGGCATCGAACCCGACGACTTCCGCGAGGCGGTGCGGGATTCGTTGCGCGAGAAGATCCTCACCACCGATGTGGCCAGCACCGGTCTGATCGAATCCCAGTTCAGGGCGATCGTGGCCGGGGGCGCGGTGAACCATCTGCGCGCGCTGGCCGAACCCGCCGACGGCAAACCCCGCCCGGCCATCGTGTTCATCCGCCCTCGAAACCCCTACGCCGACTACATAGTCGACGTCGCCTACACCCACCGGGCGCTCATCGACCGGGTGGGTGGCCCGGACGGCACCCTGCTGGTGGTGACCACGCGCACCACCGGTCACGCCAATCCGAAGCAACGCCCGGCCGAGTACAACGCGGTGATCCTCCAACAGGTCGTGCCGTTCGTCCGATTGATCGAACGCACCCCGATGGCATCCGGTTGAGGTCCGGATCCAGCGCCCCTGATCATCGCGGTGCGCGGGAGCGCCCGCGGACCATCTCCCGATCTCCCGGATCAGCGGATGCGGGTGCCCAGCAGATGCCGCACCCCGCTCACGAACAGTTGCAGCCCGAAGTCGAAACGGGCCGTCGCGTCGGGCGTGTCGTACAGCGGCGAATGCTCGTCGGCCAGCGCGCCCACCGAGTCCATCTGCATGCGCGCCTGCTCGTCCACGGTCTGTCCGAGCACGTAGTAGAGCAGGGTGAAGGCCGCGAGATCGGCCTCCTCCCTGGTCATTCCGGCCCGAATGGCCGCACTCGCCATGCGCTCGCGGCCTTTCGAGGTGGTGAGGCGGGAAGCGTAGGTGGCGGAGACCAATTCGGCCCCGTCCCGGTAGGCCAGCAGGCATGAGCGCAGCCGATGGGCCAGTTCGCCGAGCTGCCCGGACCATTCGTCGGCGGTCACGGGTTCGTCCATGGGGGCGAGGATGCGGTCGGCCACCGCGCCCAGCAGCGCCTGCTTGTTGGGGAAGTGCCAGTACAGCGCCCCGGGCTGCACATGCAGCGATCCGGCCAGGCGCCGCATGGTCAGATCGGCCAGACCGTACTGGTCCAGAATGGCGATGGCCCCGTCGACCACATCGGTGCGGTGCAGCTGCACGGATAATCCCGACCCTTCGTGTTTCGGCTCACGTTCGTGACTGCTAGCCTACCCTGAACACCGTTCAAGTTGCTCGGCCACATCGGCCGGACGAAGGGATTTCGCGCTGTGACCCAGGTAGCCGTCAACACCGATATTCTGGCGATCGCCCGCGAGCAGGTGCTCGAACAGGGCATCGGCCTGACCCAGGAGCAGACCCTCGCGGTGCTGCGCCTCGGCGACGACCGGCTCGAGGAACTGCTCGCCCTCGCCCACGACGTGCGCATGAAGTGGTGCGGTCCCGAGGTCGAGGTCGAGGGCATCATCTCGCTCAAGACCGGCGGCTGCCCGGAGGACTGCCACTTCTGCTCACAGTCCGGCCTGTTCCAGTCGCCGGTGCGCGCCGCCTGGCTCGACATCCCCAGCCTGGTCGAGGCCGCCAAGCAGACCGCCAAGACCGGAGCCACCGAATTCTGCATCGTGGCCGCCGTGCGCGGCCCCGACGAGCGCCTCATGGCGCAGGTCGCCGCGGGCGTGGAGGCCATTCGCAACGAGGTCGACATCCAGGTCGCGTGCTCGCTGGGCATGCTGAGCCAAGAGCAGGTCGACCAGCTCGCCGCCATGGGCGTGCACCGCTACAACCACAACCTCGAGACCGCCAAGTCGCACTTCCCGCAGGTGGTCACCACGCACACCTGGGAGGAGCGCTGGGACACCCTGCGCATGGTGCGCGAGGCCGGGATGGAGGTGTGCTGCGGCGGCATCCTCGGCATGGGCGAATCGCTGGAGCAGCGGGCCGAATTCGCCGCGCAGCTGGCCGAACTGGAACCCGACGAGGTGCCGCTGAACTTCCTCAACCCGCGCCCGGGCACCCCGTTCGGTGACCTCGAGGTGCTGCCCGCCGCCGACGCGCTGCGCGCCGTGGCCGCCTTCCGGCTCGCCCTGCCGCGCACCATCCTGCGCTTCGCGGGCGGTCGCGAGATCACCCTCGGCGACCTGGGCGCCAAGCAGGGCATCCTGGGCGGCATCAACGCCGTCATCGTCGGCAACTACCTGACCACCCTGGGCCGCCCCGCCGAGGCCGACCTCGATCTGCTGGGCGAGCTGAAGATGCCGATCAAGGCGCTCAACGAAACCCTGTAGTGCGCATCGCATATCGATTGGGAACCGCATACCGGGAAGTGGGCGCGCACATGGGTAATGTCGTGGACATGGAAACGGACGAGGTCACCGCGCGCGTGGCGCTGTACAACCCGTTCACCGGCAAGCTGATCGAACCCGGCGCGGACGATCCGGTCCCGGCCGCCGCCGCGCTCGGGCTGGAACCGCCGCGCTACTGCGAGCAGTGCGGCCGCCGCATGATCGTGCAGGTGAGTCCGGACGGTTGGTGGGCGAAATGCTCGCGCCACGGGGTGCTGGACTCGAAGAGTCTGGAACACCGGTAGTGGCACCGGGATTCGCTCCACCCGGAGCCGCCGGGACGCGGACCGAGGTGCTGCGGCGGGAACGCCGGGCGGCCGCGCTGGTCGTCGCGGGCGTCACCGCGGTCAGTGCGATGGCGGCGATGGTGTGGGCCTTCCTCGCCCCCGCCGAACGGTTGGTGGTGGTGGAGCCGGACCGTGGTGCGGTGCTGACCGGGGAGAGCGCGCACCAGTTCGACGCGCTGGCCGTCTTCGTTCTCGTCGGCATGGTGACCGGGGTGCTCACCGCCACCGGCACGTGGCGGTGGCGGCGCGTGCGCGGGCCGATACTGCTGGCCGGATTGGTGATCGGCTCGCTGCTGGGCGCGTTCGTCATGCGCCTGGTCGGCGAGGCCGCCGCCGAGGTGCTGTACCCGCGCCCGGAGAATCCACCGGTCGGGTCGATCGTCGAACTCGCGCCCACCGTGCCCGCCTGGCAGGCCCTCATCGCGCAACCGCTGGTGGCGACGCTGCTGGTGCTCATCTGGTCGGCCCTGAGCGTGGCCGACGATCTGGGCAGCGGACAGTTCCAGCCCTTCGGCGGCGAAGCGCCGCGCCGCGGCCTGCTCGCATCCGGACCGTACGGCTCGGCCATCAGCTACGGACCCTACGGCGGTCCGGGAGCGAACGGCGGTTCGGCACCGGGCTTCGGGCCGATGCCGTACGAGGGCGCGGGCCGGGGCAATCCCGACCGCTGATCCCCCGTTCGCGGCGCCGGTCGTTCACGCCGCTGATAGCGTCGCCGTCTGTTCACTCCGCGCCCACGTGGTCCGTTCACGCCCACGTGGTCTGCTCACGTCCACATGGTCTGTTCACGCCCATGCGGTCTATTCAGTCTGCGCCCACGCGGCGACCGGTAGCGACAGGTAGACGCCGAAATCGTCGAGGTCGACCGCCTTCGCGATGGCCGCGTGCAGCCCGTCCACCCGCTCCTGCCGATTCTCCGCGCGGCTCGCGAAGTACTTGGACCGGATTTCGATCACCGCATCGAGTCCGCTGCGGTCGAACGGGCCGAGCGGCCGGAACCGGATCTCCACGTCACCGGGCTGTAGATCGCCGTCGTACGGCTCCTCCGGGCACTCCACCGCCACCGACACCGCGTGCGGCAACACCTCCGCCAGCTCCCGCAGCACGCTGTCGGGAATATCCGGCGAGTAGGTGACGTCTACCAAAGGCATCGGGCCAGTCTATCCAGCCCGCACACCCGGCGCGAAATTCACTGGCCCCGACCCGCTCCCACGCCTACCGTGGGCCGTTGAACACACACCGCATCCGATCGGGAGACCGCCATGGGAACCGCAGCACAGCGCGGCCACGACCCGGCCGCGCCGGAGCGG
>NZ_JASCXP010000442.1:0-6109 GCF_030010695.1 Nocardia sp. CC201C | reverse complement strand
GGGTGGTCGGCGCGCCCGGCAAGCGCCGCCGGGGTCTGCTCGTAGGGGCCGGTGCCGCGACGGTGGCGGTCGCGCTCGCCGCCGGGATCGGCGTCTGGTCGCTGCGCGACGACACCCCGACCGGGGACGGGACCACCACGGCGGCAGCGTCTTCCAGCACCACGGCGATCGCGCTGACCTCGCTGGAGCAGGCCCGCGAGGCGAATCCGGCCTTCCACGGCAAGACCATCACCATGGTGGACGTCACCGAGTCGCGGAAGTTCTCCATCTACCTCGGCGGCACCCCGCAGACCCAGTTCCTCGCCGATCTGGGCTTCGTCTACAACCTCGACCTCACCCGGCAGGGCGATGAGCCCTCACCGCGCCCGGCGACCGAGTACGGTTCGCTGAAAGCGCCCGCCGACTCCTACATCATCGCCGTGCGCAGCGACGAGAAGGCCGGCGGCGGTGGTCTTCTCGGCCTGCCCCACGAAATCACCGGCTCGCGGGCGGTGGTGATTCCGCTGGACACCCCGGCGGCGGTGGCGGCCGTGCGCAACTGGACGGCGGATTCCGAGCGCGTCCTGCTGGCCGAACTCGTACCGGTACTCCAGAGCCGCGTGAAGTAGGGTGGGGCGCGTTGTCAGCAGCCGAGTCGCCCGCGACACCCGCGACTCGGTGTAGGGAGGGGAGCCCATGCGTCTACTGGAGCGTGCGCTGTGCGCCGCCGGACTCGCGGCGGCCGTGGCGCTGACCAGCGCCTGCGGATCGGAGCCGGAGAGCCCGCCGATCCCGGAACCGGCCGTCGATCTGGCCACCCTCGATGTCGGCGGTTTCGACACCGAACCGAAGCCCTACGGCACCGCCGACGAGATCGAGCTGGCCAGACTCGTCGAAGCCGAACGGCTCGCCAACTACCTGCCGCTGCCGTGGGAGATCATGCCCGAGGTGAAATACGCGGCCTCCGCCATGGGCGGCGCCATCCGCCCGTTCATCGGCTTCGACACCTCCGCCATGGGGACGCGCACCACGGCCGACAAGGACGCCATGCGCGAGGCCGCGCCGGGATTCGTGGCGGGATTCGTGACGACCGGCCGGTCCGACAATATGCCGAGCCTGTCCTACGAGCTGGACAATCTGGTCATGATCTTCTCCGACGAGCAGGCAGCCACGGCCGCCGCCAGGGCGCTGGGCGAACTGGATATGGCCGCGTCGGAGGACAACACACCGGTGACGATCCCGCGTTATCCGGAGGCCGTCGCCTACACCACCGACAACATCTCCGGCCCGGGGCAGATTCGATCCTGGTACGCCACCGGGCAATTCGTCATCTTCACCTACGTCTTCGATTCGGTCATGGCCGAACTCGAGGAAGCGGATCACGCCAAGCTGATCGAACGCGTGGAACGCAGTATCGAGACCATCGCGCCGCGGGTCGCCGAATTCCCGGTCACCCCGGCCGATCAGCTGACCCAGCTGCCGGTCGACCCCGACGGCGTGCTGGCGCGCTCGCTGTTCACCGTGCTCGACGACGGCGCACAGCGCGGCATTCCCGGGGTGTACGAGCGACAGGGCGGGCTGCACATCTCCATCGCGCCCGAACTCGACGCACCGCTGTTCGAGCGGACCGGGGTGGATCGGGTGGCCTGGCGCGGCGCATACGTCTACCGCACCCGCGACGCGGCGGCCGCTCGCGAGTTCGTCGCCGACCGGGCCGAGACCACCCGGAAGTTCGTCCGTGTCGACGCACCGACCGGACTGCCCGACGCCCAGTGCCGCCACGCGGTCACCGCGAACGATTTCGAGATCGCCTACTACTGCTACGTCTCGCACGGCCGCTATGCCGCCGAGGTCGCGGCCAATCAGCTGCTCGACGCCCAGCAGCGGATATCCGCGCAGTACGCCCTGCTCGTCAACAGCGAATGACGACGCCGCAGTACGACACCACGCCGAGGATGACCATGTTTTCACGACGTATCCGGCTCATGGCCCTGGTGGCGGCGGTCTGCGCGGCGGCGGGTTGCGCCGCCGTCGACGGCACCCCGGCGGCGGGCGAAATCGATGTGCGCACACTGGATGTCGGCACGTATCCGACCGAACCGCTGGATATGCGCTACACCTACTACAACGATCTGAGCGCGGGCACCAAGCTGGCCGTCATGCGCTTGGCGGGACAGGTGGCGAACGGGCTCGAACTCGACGACCGCTTCACCTACGCCACCGGCACGCTGGCCATCACCGACGCCGAGTCCGCCACCAAACTGCTGGCCGATGTCACCCAGCCGATACTGGAAACCCATCGCCTGCTGTACGGCTACGCGGTCGGCCACGCCTCCCAGGACAAGGACGAGAACGACAAGACACCGAGGGACGCCGACGCCGTCACCATGACGGTGCTCCAGTTCCCGAGCGAGGCGGCGGCGGCCGCGGCCGCCCAGGAGATCGAGGCGGCCGACTTCGCGGTGGCGGCCGCCGAGAACGAGCCGGTGACGCTGTCGAAATATCCTGAGGCGCACGCGCATTGGCGTCCCGGGGTAGCCAGTCTCGGCACTGCGGTGGCGCGCTCGAATTATGTGGTGAATCTGCTGCTGCGCGTGCGCGATCCCGACCTCGCCCAGCTGACCGCCCTGACCGAGAAGGTGCTCGACGCCCAGCTGCCGCTGCTGGACGAGCTGCCGCCGCTGAGCCGCGAGGACATCCTGCGCCTCGAGTACGACACCGACGGTATGCTGCGGCGCACCCTCAATCCCGACGGCTTCGGCAGCCCGGACACCAAGACGCAATTCGTGGTGGGAGCGCGCGGGTTCCTGCATCTCGCCGCGGACCAGCGGCACTGGTCGCCGATCATGGCCGCGGCCGGGGTGGACCGGTTCGCGGTGACCAGTGCCATGTCGAGCGCGTCGATGCTGTTCCGCACTCGAGACACCGAGGCCGCCGACGATCTCGTCGCGGTGATCCTGGACAAGGCGTATCCGGAACCGGCGGACGCTCCGGCCGGGATTCCGCACGCGGTGTGCGGGGAGAGCCCGATTCAGGACGACTACGACATCAAACGGTTCCGGTGCGCGGTGAGCTATCGCCGGTACGTGGCGACCGTGGAGAGCGATCAGCTCGCGGACGCGCATCAGCGAGCCGCCGCCCAATACGCGACGCTGGCCAATAGCTGGTAGTCGCGCACCGCGATCAGGTGCTGGTCGGTCGGCTTCAATGTGGGATTAGTCTCGCGTCGAACTGCCTGAGATTCGCGCATCAGGGCTGGTCAGACACCCTGCACGTCGGCTAGGGTGCTGACAGATTGCTGAAACAGGGGTGGAACCGCAGGGCCGTGACCCGCGTCCAAGACTGTGTACGGGTCGTCCGCCCGCGAATCGAAAGGAGGCACCGTGGCAGGTGCATTCGAGGCCAGTAATGAGCTCATCCAGGCCAAGGCCCAGGAGTTCAAGAAGACGCACGAGATGCTGATGGGCCAGATCCGTCAGCTCAAGGCCGATGAGGACGCCATCACCACCGGCTCCAACTGGAAGGGCGGCGCGGCCGACGCCTTCAACGCCTTCATGGAGCGCTACTACTTCCAGGCCGACCGGCTCAACGACAAGTTGATGCAGACCGCCGAGAGCCTCATCAAGGCCGGTTCCAATTACGAGGAGCACGACCTCGACTACGCGGCCCAGGTGAAGGCGCAGGTCTCCAGCCTCGACCTGCCCCCGGTGTAGCCCACCGCACACCCGGCCTCTTTTCGACCTCCCCCGAATCTCTCGACCTCCCGAGTAAGGACACAGCTATGGCAGGCTCCATGGGTCAGATCATTTCCGCCCAGTTCGCGGGCGTGGAGCAGAACGCGAACACCATCATCAAGCGCGCGGAGAACCTGCGCGACCAGCTCGAGGCCTTCCACCGCAGCGTGGAGGAGTTCGTCGCCAACAACTGGAAGGGTGACGCCAACGAGGCGTTCGCCGATCTCCAGCGCACCTGGCGCTCGCACACCGACCAGCTCAACGCCACCCTCTCCGGTGCCGCCACCCTGGTCCGCACCGGCAACGCCGAACTCCAGGCCAAGGACACCGCCCTCGCGGGCCTGTTCTGAGGCAGCCCGACCCCGTGGGTGCCCCGGTCCACAGCCGGGGCCTCCGTCACCTGCTCGGAGCGCGCTCGCGCCCCGGGCGAATCCGCTCCGATATCCTCGCGGCACCCGTTTTCGGTGCCGACTTTCGCGCGGGGGTGTGCTCGGCACGAGGTGCAGTGGCGACGGGGCTCACCGTTGGTGCGCTCACCATGCGCTGGCCGCGCTGGCCGTTGGCGGCCTCCCAGGCCGGAAAGGTGTACCCGCGCATCGGCTTCCGGCGCACCGCCGTCATCGGCAGCACGCTCGGCTCGGTCGGGGTGGTGCCCCTGCGGCTCGTCGACGCCGATTTCGGTTGCCGCGCAGCGACGTTGGGCCGTGGCTGTGGTGGATTCGCGGGCGGCGCGAACTACGCGCCCGGGTCGCGGGACAGCCGGGAGTCCTCCAGCCAGCGGATATCGGTCGGGCGGCGGCCGGTCGTGAGGAGGGCGCGTAGGGTCCGCGGCGGAACCGCCGCCCTGTCGCCGAGCACGATGGTCCGTGTGGGCGGGCAGTCGTCCACCGCCCGCTCGAGCAGTGCCGCGAGCCGGTCTGCGGCAGTCCGCTGGAACGATTCGGTCGCGCCGCGCTGGAACGATTCGGTCGCGCCGCGCTGGAACGATTCGGTCGCGCCGCTCAACGGTTCGTATTCGCAGCGTTCGATCCGGGCGCTGTTCGGGGTGCGCGCGACCACGGTCGCCGTGGTGGACGTGGAGCCGAATTCGAGTACCAGGACCCGCTGCTCGTAGCCGGTGGCGGGCTCCGCAGTGGCGGCTCGAACCGCCAAGGTGTCGAATTCGATTGTCGCGCCGCACCGCCCCGCCGCCGCACGCAAGGCTGCCAGGGGGCGCGCGCCCCAAGCCGTCGGACACGCCGCAGTGATCCGTTGTGGGGATACTGGTCGCACCCGAAGAGGATTTCCGGGGAGTAGACCTTTCTGGAATCGGCCGGACAGCTGCGGAGCGGATGGCTGGGGGCCGGATAGCAGCGGGCCGGTCGGCCGCAGGCTGGTCAGCGCGTGTCGCAGCAGCACCGCCCAGGCGTGCACCACGGTCGGCAGACAGTACCCATCGCTGCCCGCACGCTCCCTCGTGTCCCCGGTCGCCCGGTGCGCGAAGGCGATTCGATCGGAGTCGGCGAAGGCGACGAGCGAGGCCCCCAGGCTCGGCGGCACCCCCGCCATCAGCCCGGTTCCGGCGCTGGTCGGGGCGATCGTCGGCGGTCCGTCCCAACATATTTCGCGCGTGCAGGCCCGCAGGCGCGTCTCCGTGACAACCAGGTCGATGGTCATCACACCGGCGGCAGCCAGCCGAGCTGAATGAGCTCCTCGGCGGCGCGGGTGACGTAGGTGCCGCGCCCCGGCGGTTGCGGCGACGGGCGGACCGCCCCCACGAGGGTGCCCTCGTCCCGGCTGCAACTCATGATCAGCGCCGCAGAATTGAGCTCCTTCATGCGATTGAGCGTGGCCTCGTACATGGCACGCCCCGCACCACCGGACCGCCGCGCCACGATCAGATGGAAGCCCAGGTCACGGGCATGCGCGAGCTGGTCCACCAGGGCGTGCAGCGGATTGCCGGATGAGGTGGCCACCAGGTCGTAGTCGTCCACGATGACGTAGAGCTCGGGCCCCGACCACCAGGAGCGGTCCTTGAGCTGCTGCGGCGTGACGTCCGGCCCGGGCGTGCGCTGGGCGACATAGGCGGCCAGATCGGTCATGTTCTGAGTGAACTGCGGTGCGGTGGACGCGTATCCGGCCTGGTAGCCCTGCGGGATGGTGCCGAGCATGCCGCGCCGGTAGTCGCCCACGATGAGCCGCGCCTGATCCGGGGTGTTCGCGGCGCAGATGGACTGCACCAGGGCGCGCAGCAGCGTGGTCTTGCCGCACTCCGAATCCCCGATGACCAGGAAGTGCGGGCTGGCGGCGAAATCGAGGTAGACGGGGGCGAGTTCGGATTCGTTGATGCCGATCGGGAAGCGCAGGCAGGCGGCCCCCGGGTCCACGCCGGCGGGCCAGTTCCCGGCCATCCGCAG
>NZ_JASCXP010000441.1:0-6155 GCF_030010695.1 Nocardia sp. CC201C | reverse complement strand
CCGCCCGCCGCCCCCCCCCCCCCCCCCCCCCCGCCCCTCACGCATCACCACCACCCGGTCGGCGAGGTCGGCGACCACGCCCATATTGTGGGTGATGAGCACGATGGCGCTGCCGATGCGGGTGCGCAGATCCCGCAGCAGTTCCAGGATTTCGGCCTGCACGGTGACATCCAGGGCGGTGGTCGGCTCGTCGGCGATGATCACCTTGGGTTCGCAGGCGATGGCGATGGCGATCATCACGCGCTGCTTCTGCCCGCCCGAGAGCTGATGCGGGAAGTAGTCCACGCGATGGTCCGGGTCCGGCAACCCGACCATGCGCAGCAGTTCCACCGCGCGCACCCTGGCTTGTTTGCGCGTCAGCTCGGTATGCGCACGCAGCACCTCCGCGATCTGATAGCCGACCGTGAACAGCGGATCCAGCGCGGCCCCGGGCTCCTGGAACACCATGGAGATGGCCCCGCCGCGCAGCGCGGTGAGCTGCCGCTCCGACATGGCCGTAATGTCCTTGCCGCCCAACGACACCAGGCCCTCGACATGTGCCGTGGCGGGCAGCAGGCCGATGGCGGTGCGCGAGCTCACCGACTTCCCGGAACCGGATTCGCCGACGATCGCGAGCACCTCCCCCGGCCACACCTCGTAGGACACCTCGCACACCGCCCGCACCGCACCGGCGTCGGTGGCGAAGCTGACCGACAGCGAGTCGATGGCCAGCGCCGGTCCGGCGGCGGTGGTGCTGGTTTCACTCATGCGTCGGCCTCCCGTGCCAGCGCCGCCCTCTCCACCGAGGTCGGCGCGTTCACCGCTCGGCGGGTGCGCAGCAGCGGATTCAGTACTTCGTTGAGGCTCTCCCCCGCCAACGTGAGCCCGAGCACCACCAGCACGATCGCCGAACCGGGCAGGATGCACGTCCACCAGATGCCATTGGACACGTCGACGATCGACTTGTTGAGGTCGTATCCCCATTCGGCGGCCTGGGTCGGTTCGATGCCGAAGCCCAGGAAGCCCAGGCCCGCGAGGGTGAGGATGGCCTCCGCGCCGTTGAGCGTGACGATCACCGGCAGCGACTGGGTGACGTTGGCGAGGATGTGCCGGAACAGGATGCGCGGCGTGGACGCCCCGGTCACCCGGGCCGCGTCCACATACGGCTCGTTCTTCACCGCGACCGTGGCATTGCGCACCACCCGGAAGTACTGCGGTACGAAGATCACCGTGATGGCGATCGCGGCCGACAAGATGCCGCCCGCACCGCTGGATTGGCCGCCCGCCACCATGACCGACACCACGATGGCCAGCAGCAGCGGCGGGAAGGCGTACATGGCGTCCATGAACAGCACCAGCACGCGGTCCACCCAGCGCCCGACGTAGCCGGACACCAAACCCAGTGGCACGCCGACGAACAGCGACAGCGCCAGGGAGACGGCGATCACCGCGAGCGCGGTGCGCGCACCGTAGATCACCCGGGAGAACACGTCCTCACTGCGCACCGAGGTGCCGAACCAGTGTTCGGCCGAGGGCGGCTGCTGTGCCGCGAAGGCCACGCCGTCGGCCGACTGGTCGGCGAATCCATAGGGCGCCAACACCGGTGCGAATACCGCGACCACGATGAACAGCGCGACCAACCCCAGTCCGAACAGCAGGGTGACGCGTTGCAGCCCGTGTGTCATGCCGATGAGACGCAGGCCCGGCAGCCCGCGCCGTCGGCGCACCACGGGCGGGGTGGACACCGGGGTGCTCGTCTCGGTGACCGTTTCCGATGCGGTCATCAGAACCTCACTCTCGGATCGACCAGCGCGACGACGACATCGATGAGGAAGCTCGTCACCGCCACCAGCACCGCGATGAACGCGACGATGCCCTGCACCGCGATGAAGTCCCGGCTGCTCAGATATTCGGCGAGTTGATACCCCAATCCCGGCCAGTTGAAGGTTCTCTCGGTCAGCACCGCCCCGCCGAGCAGCATGGCGACCTGCATGCCCATCACCGTCACGACCGGAATCAGGGCGTTGCGGAAGGCGTGTCGCCCGGTCACGGTGCGCTGGGAGAGCCCGCGCGCCCGGGCCGCGTCCACGTAGTCGCTGCGCAGGGTCTGGATCAGATTCACCCGCACCAGGCGCAGGAACACGCCACCGGTGAGCAGTCCGAGCGAGATCGCGGGCAGCACCGCGTGCTTCAGCACATCCGCGAGATGTCCCATATCGCCGTACAGGATGGCGTCGATCACGAGGATGTTGGTCTTGGGTGAGACGTGCATGAGATCCAGTTCGACCCCGGCGCTGGCCCGCCCGGACGCGGGCAGCCAGCCCAGCTGCACGGCGAAGATCAGCTTGAGCACCAGGCCCACGAAGAACACCGGTGCCGCGTAAGCCAGGATGGCGAACAGCCGCAACCCCACATCCGAGCTCGAATCCCGGTGCGTGGCAGCGTATCTACCCAGTGGTATGCCGACCGCGAAGGCGATGAGCAGCGACCAGAACACCAGTTCCACGGTGGCCGCGCCGTAGGTCAGCACCACGTCGGTGACGACCCGGTTGTCCTGGGTGCGCCCGAAGTCCAGGCGCACCAGGTCGGTCAGGTAGTCCCAGTACTGGACCAGGATGGGCCGGTTGAATCCGGCCGCCTCCTTGCGCGCCTCGATCTGGTCGGCGGGCAGCCGTCCGCCCACCGCCGCGGTGATCGGATCGCCGATCACCCGCATGAGGAAGAAGACGACGGTCACCAGAATCCACGCGGTCGGCACGATCAGCAGTGCGCGCACACCGAGGTAGCGCAACAGCACGCCGTACCGAGAACCGCCGCCGCCCTTGTTCTTCCGGCGGGAAGGAGCCGGGGCGGCCGGCGCCTCCACCTTGGCCGCGGCCGTCACTTGCTCAGCACGCCGAACCGGAATCGGAAGGAGGGATCGAGTGTCTGCTCCAGACCCTGGATATCGTTGCCCGCCACCGCGATCTGCTTACCGGCCAGCAGCGGCACGATGGAGATGTGGTCGCGGGCCAGGTCGGCCTGCACCGCTTCGATGATCGCCAGGCGCTTGGTCTTGTCGGGTTCGGTGGCCTCGGCGACCAGCTGCGCGGTGATGGCCGGGTCCTCGAAGTGGTTCTGCAGGAAGTTGTTCGGTCCGAAGAACGGCGTCAGGTAGTTGTCCGGGTCGGCGAAGTCCGGGAACCAGCCCAGCTGATAGATCGGGTAGGCGTCGCGGGCGCGTTCGCGCTGGTAGCTCACCCATTCGGTGGACTGGAGGTTGACCCGGAACAGGCCGGTGGACTCCAGCTGGGTCTTGATGGCGGCGTACTCCTCGGAGCTGCTGCTGCCGTAGTGATCCGAGTTGTACTGCAGGTTCAGATCGACCGGGGTGGCGACTCCGGCGTCGGCCAGGAAGCGCGCTGCGGCGTCCTTGTTCGGCTGCGCCCCGTAGATCTCCTTGAACGGCTCCACCGCACCCGGGAAGCCCTGCGGCACCGAGGAGTACGCCGGCGTGTAGGTGCCCTTGTACACATTGGTCGCCAGCGCCTCACGGTCGATGGAGGAGGCGATGGCCTTGCGGATGGCGAGCTTCTGTTCGGGGGTGTCGCCCGGCATGGTGTTCATGTTGAAGACGAAGTACCGCAGTTCACCACCGGGTCCCTCGTGCACCGTCACATTGCTGTCGGCGCGCAGCGAGTCCACGTCGGTCGGGGTGAGGCTGCGCCACGCCACGTCGATCGCGCCGTTCTGCACGTCGAGCTTCATATTCTCGGTGGTGGCGTAGTACCGGGTGGAGATGGTGTCGGTCTTCGGGGTACCCAGCGCCCCGTTGTAGTCCGGATTCGCCTGGTACTCCACCAGTTTGTTCTTGTCGTAGCTGACGATGGAGTACGGGCCCGAGAACGGCTTGCCGTTCACCACCTCGTTGTCGTCCAGCACCCGGTCGGCGGGGAAGACCTTCTCGTCCACGATGGGCCCGGCCTGCGTGGTGAGCACGGCCGGGAAGGTCTGGTCGTTCGCCTCCTTCAGGGTGAAGCGGACGGTGCGTTCGTCGACCGCCTCGGTCTTCTCCAGATTGCCCAGCAGCGAGGCCGGTCCGTTGGGGTCGTTGATCCCCAGCATGCGGTCGAACGAGAACTTGACGCTGGCGGAGGTCAGCGGGTTGCCATTGGCGAACGTCAAACCCTCACGCAGCGTGCAGGTATAGGTGGTGGGATCGGTGAATTCACACTTCTCGGCCGCGTCCGGCGTAGGGGTGGTCTCCCCCGGCGGCAGATTCAGCAGGAATTGATAGACCTGGGTCTCCGGCAGTAGCGACCCGTTGTCGTAGGCGGCGGCGGGGTCCAGCGAGAAGATCTTGTCGGTGGTGCCGACCACGATCCCCTCACCGCCCCCGCCGCCCGTGCGGCCCGAACCGCAGCCCGCCACCGCGAGCACCGCAAGGCCCGTCATCCCCAGCGCCGCAACGCTTCTCGCTAGCCCAGGCCGATTCGGCCACCCGCGTCCAGCCGGTCTTCTCATCTCGATCCCTCATCTCGAAACCGCCGCCGACGACCCCGGATCACAAGACCGATGCGACAACGGTGAACTTTCGGTATGGCGGGCACAGTACCGACGAGTAATTGCCGTTACGTTGCGTTTGTAAAGAATCGTGCCCGGATTGATGGGATGATGATGGAAAAATTGTCACGCCCGCGTTACTTCACGATCGACCTCGGGTTTCCGCACCGTCACAGGTTGCGCCGGACGGATATTCCGGTTGCTCCGGAACAGATTCCGGGGGTCGTGGGTCGCCTTGAGCGCGGCGAGGCGTTCGTAGGTGTCGGACGCGTAGCCTCGCCGCGTCTGCTCCTCGTCCGCCCGCGCGCCACCGCCGTACAGAAAGTTCGGATGATGGCCGATGGTCCAGGGGGCCAGTCCGGCGCGGATATCCGCCAACCGCTCGTCGACTCCCGGTTCGGGTGCGGCGATGACGCGGGCGACGTATTCGGCCTCCCGGTGGTCCACCGCGATACCGGCCGGTCCGCGGCGACGCAGCGCACCGCCCAGGTGCCGGAGTCCGGCGACGACGGGGACGCCCGAATCCGGCCCGGTGCGGTCGAGGAAGGTCGCGGCCGCCTGCGTGGGTAGCGCGATCAGCAGGGCATTGGTGGCGGTGTAGGCGTGCGGATCGGCCGGATCCCGGTGTATGCCATGACTTTCGGTGTAGGGCATGGTGCGCAGATCGTCGGCGAGCCGGGCGCCGACCGCCCGCAGCGGGGCCACGAGGCGCTCCCCCTCGGCCGCGTCACCGGTGTAGGCGAGGGCGATCGTGGCGGTGTAGCGCCCACGCAGCGGTTCGGGCACCTGCGGGATATTCGGGATGGTGAGCATGGTGATGGCGGAAGTCACCTGTTCGGGCAGGTCTGCTGTCCACAGTCGCCAGGCTTCCAGCGCCGGTTCCACCAAACGGGTATCGAAGGTGAGCTGGCCGCCGTACACCTCGGTGAGCGGCAGCAACTCCAGTTCCAGCGCGGTGACCACACCGAAGTTGCCGCCGGTGCCGAGTACGGCGCCGAACAGCTCGTCGCCGGGGGTGAGGCGGCGCAGGCGGCCGTCGCCGGTCACCAGTTCGACGGCGCGCACATGGTCGGCGGCGTAGCCGAATTCGCGGGCGAGGATGCCGATCCCGCCGCCGAGGGTGTAGCCGACGACGCCGACCGTCGGCGAGGAGCCGTTGAGCGGGGCCAGTCCGTGCGCGGCGGCCGCCTCGACCAGCGCCCCGGAGCGGACACCGGCGGCTACCTGGGCGGTGCGGGACGCGGGGTCGATCCGGATATCGGTCATCCGCCGGGTACTGATCAGCACACCGCCGTCGGCGGCCACCGACAGGCCGTGGCCGGTGGCCTGGACCGCGATCGGAAGTTCATGGCGGGCAGCGTATTCCACGGCAGCACGCACGTCCTCGGCATGCAGTGCGCCGACGATGAGGGCGGGTCGGTGAGTGTAGGCGGTCTGGAAACCGGCGAGTTCCGCGTCGAAGCCGGGCTCGCCGGGACGGAACACCGGGCCGGTGGTGGTGGGTTCTGTCGTGGCTGTATTCGTCATGACTCCGACTCTGCCGACGCGAGCGCGATAACTCCAACAGATAGTTCTGCTTGCTTCTAGAATCAGTAGTTATGGAACTGCGGCAGCTGCGCTACTTCGTCACCGTG
>NZ_JASCXP010000440.1:0-6199 GCF_030010695.1 Nocardia sp. CC201C | reverse complement strand
ACCCTCGCGCGAGCGCTGGTGCGGCCCGAATTCGTTGCCGCGTTGCGTGCCGCTCCCACCGCCGCCGACGTGCTCGAACTCGTCGACGGTGTGCTCGCGCCGGTCGATGCGACTTCGAAGCCCGGTGCGACTTCGAAGCCCGGTGCGACTTCGAAGCCCGGTGCGACTTCGAAGCCCGGTGCGACTTCGAAGCCCGGTGCGACTGCGGAGGCGGGTGCGACTGCCCGAGCCGGTGCGCCTGAGAAGGCGGGTGTGCCAGCGAAAGCCAGCGCGTCGGCAGTGGCCGGTGCGCCTGCGAAGCGCGGTGCACCTGAGAAAGCCGGTGCGTCAGCGAATGCCGGTGCGCCTGCGAATGCGGATCTCCCGGCGAAGGCCGATGCCCCTGCACCGGACGCAACGGTTTCGCAGAACGCGACAGCCCCGGAGGCCGCGAAGGCTCCGGAGGCCGCGACAGCGACGGTCGCCGGGACGATGCCCGAACGCGAGCCCGACTCGGCTCCGGCATCCGCCGAACGGTCGGACGACGCCGTGGTGCGCACCATCGTGGCCGTCACCGCCTGCCCGACGGGCATCGCCCACACCTACATGGCCGCGGACTCGCTGGTGGCCGCCGGGGAACGCGCCGGGATCACCGTGCACGTGGAAACTCAGGGCTCGTCCGGCAGCACGCCCCTGGATGCCGCGACCATCGCCGCCGCGGACGCGGTCATCTTCGCCACCGATGTCGGCGTGCGTGGTCGGGAGCGTTTCGCGGGTAAGCCGCTCGTCGCCTCCGGCGTGAAACGCGCGATCAACGAACCCGACGCCATGGTGACCGAGGCCCAGCGGGCCGCGCTCGACCCCGCCGCGCCCCGGGTGTCCGGGCCGGACGCCGAATCCGAGCCCGCCACAGCGGATTCCGCTGGGCTCGGCTGGGGCACCCGGTTGCGGCAGATCCTGCTCACCGGGGTCAGCTACATGATCCCGTTCGTCGCGGCGGGCGGTCTGCTCATCGCGCTCGGATTCCTGTTCGGCGGGTACGAGATCTCCGACAACGCCCAGACGATCGTGCTGGACAATTCGCTGACCGCGCTGCCCGAGGGTGGTCTGGCGACCTATATCGGCGCGGTGCTGTTCCAGTTGGGCGCGTTGGCATTCGGATTCCTGGTGCCCGCGCTCGCGGGCTACATCGCCTTCGCCATCGCCGACCGGCCCGGTCTCGCACCGGGTTTCACCGCCGGCGCGGTGGCGGTCTTCGTCGGGGCCGGTTTCCTCGGCGGCCTGGTCGGCGGTCTGATCGCCGGATTCGCGGCGCTGTGGATCTCGAAGCTCGCGGTGCCGCAGTGGGCCCGGGGCCTCATGCCGGTGGTGGTCATCCCGCTGTTCGCCTCGCTCATCGTGGGCGCGCTCATGTTCGTGGTGCTGGGCAAACCCCTCGCCGCGGTCACCAGTGGGCTCACCGACTGGCTCAACGGGCTGTCCGGAACCTCGGTCATCGTGCTCGGCGTGATCCTGGGCCTGATGATGTGCTTCGACCTCGGTGGCCCGGTGAACAAGGCGGCCTACGCCTTCGCCGTCGCGGGCCTGAGCGTCGACGATCCGGCGTCGCTGCGCATCATGGCCGCGGTCATGGCGGCCGGTATGGTGCCGCCGCTGGCCATGGCGTTGGCCACCGTGCTGCGGCCTCGGCTGTTCACCCCCGCCGAACGCGAGAACGGCCGGGCGGCCTGGCTGCTCGGCGCGTCGTTCATCTCCGAGGGCGCGATCCCCTTCGCGGCCGCCGATCCGCTGCGCGTCATCCCGTCCATGATGGTGGGCGGCGCGGTGACCGGGGCGCTCATCATGGCGGCGGGCGCGACCCTCAGCGCACCGCACGGCGGCGTCTTCGTCTTCTTCGCCATCGGCCATCTCGCGTGGTTCCTGATCGCGCTGGCCGTGGGCGTGCTCGCTGCCGCGCTGTGCGTGCTCGCGGCCAAAACCTTCGGCCGCACCACCGCGGCCGTCGGCCCGTCCGCCCCCGCCACCGTGTAACCACCTCACCACCAGGGAGATTCACCATGCCTCAGGTCACCGTCACCGTCGGTTCCGCCGAGGGTCTGCATGCCCGCCCGGCCGCGCTCATCGTGGAGGCCGTCCAGGCCGCGGGCGTCCCCGTCACCATCTCCGTGCCCGGCGGCGCGCCCGTCGACGCCGGATCCGCGCTCATGCTCATGACCCTCGGTGCCGCCGCGGGCACCGAGGTCATCGTAGCCTGCGAGGACGAGGCCACGCTCGACAAGATCGCCGGAATGGTCGCCGCCGACCTCGACGCCTGAGCGCTCGCCTCAGACCTCGAGTTCTTCCTCGATGTCCTTGAGGCGGTGCCGGGCCAGGGCCAGATTGCCGCGGTTGCGGTCCAGGGCGAGGTAGAGGAACAGCCCCTTGGATCGGCGGCCGCGGGTCGGGCGTATCAGGTGGTACTGGGCACCGAGGGTGATGAGCACATCCTCGATATCCTCTTTGAGACCGAGCTGTTCGATCGTGCGCATCTTGGCGCGGACGAGTTCGGTATTGCCCGCGGCGGCGACCTCGAGATCCAGGTTCTTCGAACCGCCCAGCACTCCGAGCGCCATGCCGCTGCCGTAGTCGACGACGGCAGCGCCGATCGCGCCGTCCAACATCATCATGTCCTTCAATGCGACATCCATGTCCGCCATGGTTTTTCGTTCCTCTCTGCCACGTGTCCGGAAGGAGCTCCGCGCGCCGAGACGCTACTCACGCCGTTGGTGCCGCGGTCGGGATTCACTGAAAATTCCGCAAGGTAGGCAATTTACAAACTCTGCAATCAGTAACCTTTCACGCAGGTCACGGTCCCGCGTCGGCGTGACCGCGCCGAGATCCGGACATGTGAAGACCCCTGGACGTTCGGCGGCCGACAGCCCTGTCGATTCGGCATCGCATCCGGTGACATTGCGCAAGTCCGGTCGGTGACCTTGGTCCCTGTCTGTGGGCGTGGTCAGGCGAGATGCTCTGAGCACAACCACACTCAGGAGGCGTCATGGCCGACAACAGCGTCCCCGCGACCGATCGGGGCACCGCCCCGATCATCGTCGCGGTGGACGGATCGGAAATCTCGTACCAGGCGGTCAAGTGGGCGGCCGTGGAAGCCGATCTGCGCCGGGCCCCGCTGCACATCATCACCTCGTACGCCGTCCCCACGGGGCGCGGTTCCCGCACCGGGATGGGCGCGGCGGAGACCGCGTGGCTGCGCAGCGACGGCGCTCGCGTGCTCGGCGAGGCGAGCACGGTCGCGCACGCCACCGTGCCGGGCGAATCCATCACCGTCAGCACGGAATTCACCTTCGAACCGATCATCCCCACCCTGATGCGGTTGTCGGCCGAGGCCGTCATGATCGTGGTGGGCAACCGCGGCCGGGGTGCGGTACGGCGCGCCCTGCTGGGGTCGGTCAGCACCGCCATCAGCCGGCGGGCGCAGTGCCCGGTGGCGGTCGTGCATGGCGTGTCGGAGACCGACGCGGACGCCGCACGGCTCCCGGTGGTGGTGGGTGTGGACGGCACCGAGAACAGCCAGCCCGCCATCGAACTGGCGTGTGAGGAGGCATCGCGCCGCAAGGTGGGCCTGGTCGCAGTGCACGCCTGGGGCGAGACCAACGGCTACGACCTGCCGGTGGTCGGCTGGACCGCCATCCACGAGACCGAAGCGGTGCTGCTGGGGCAGGGGATGGCCGGTTTCGCGGAGCGGTACCCGGAGGTGCCCATGGAGCGCGTGGTCGTCTGCGACACCCCGGTGCGCGCGCTGCTCAACCACGCCGACAGGGCGCAGTTGCTGGTGGTCGGCACCCATGGTCGCGGCGGCTTCCCGGGCATGCTCATCGGATCGACCAGCGCCGCGCTGCTCCAGCACGCGCAATGTCCGGTGCTCGTGGTCCGGCACGACGCGAAAATGCCCGACGACCCGGGCGTTCGGTGACCTTCGGCCCGTCAATGCGGGGGTGCGACGCGAGATGCTGAAGCGGAACGCTGCCGCGGCAGTCTCCCGAACCAGAACGAAAGGCTTTCGCCATGAACGACTTCCAGGGTAGAAGCGCCATCGTCACCGGCGGCGCACGCGGTATCGGAGCCGCCGTGGTGACGGCGCTCGCCAAGGAGGGTATCGGCGTCGTCGCCGCCGACCTGCTCGATCGCGAGGGCGAGGCCCTGGCGGACGCGCTGGGATCGCGGGTGCTCTTCCGGCACCTCGACGTCACCGACGCCCAGGGCTGGGAACGGGTGATCGCGGATGCCGAAGCGACCTTCGGCCCGCTGGCCATCCTGATCAACAATGCGGGCATTCTCGATTTCGGCACCGTCGACACCGAGTCGCCCTCGATGTTCCGCCATGTCGTCGACGTCAACCTGTACGGCTCCTGGTTGGGCATGCATCTGGCGGCTCCGCGGCTGCGGGCGGCCGGGGGCGGCGTGATCGTGAATGTCTCTTCCACCGCGGGACTCATCGGCTACGCCGGGATCAGTGGCTACGTGGCCAGCAAGTGGGGCCTGCGCGGCGTCACCAAGGCCGCCGCCCTGGAGCTCGGGCACGACGATATCCGGGTCTGCTCGGTGCATCCGGGTCCCATCCGCACCCCGATGACCGAACCGCTGCCCGAATCCGTCGCCGCCGCACAGCCGTTGCCCCGCTTCGGCGAGCCGGAGGAGGTCGCCGCCATGGTGCGCTTCCTGGTCACCGAGGCCACCTTCTCGACCGGTTCGGAGTTCGTACTCGACGGCGGCGCCACCGCCGGACAGAACCTGGCCCTGGGCGAATCCTGAAGGAGCAGAAGCTATGTCGAGCAACCACCCCGATCACGCCACCATGCGGGCGGCGCTGACCCTGGCGCTGCGAGCACCCTCGGTGCACAACAGCCAACCCTGGCTCTGGCGCATCGGCGACCGCACCCTGCACCTGTACGCCGACGACAGCAGGCAGCTGCCCTACACCGACCCGGACGGGCGCGATCTGCTGGTGAGTTGTGGTGCGGCACTGCATCATCTGTGCGTCGCCATGCGGGTGTTCGGGTGGGAATCGGCGGTGCACCGCTTCCCGAATCCGGCCGACATCCGGCATCTGGCCGCGGTCGAATTCCATGCCGCCACCCCGACTCCCGAGGATGTCCGGCTGTCGCGGGCGATTTCGCGGCGGCACAGCGACCGGCGGCAGTTCACCTCCTGGGAGGTGCCGGCCACCCAGGTCGCGACGGTGACCGCGGCGGGCACCAGCAGCGGTGTGCAGGTCCGCGCCATCGACGCCCCCGATGAACTCGCGGCACTGCGACGCGGTTTCGAGGGCGCGGCGACCGCGCACTCCCACGACCCCGCCTACCGCGCCGAACTGGCGGTCTGGAGCGGGCATCACGCCATGCCGCACGGTGTTCCGGGCCGCAATGCCGTCACCGCGCGGGATGCGACGACCCGACCGTTCGGCGATCCCGGATTGGCCGAGACGGTGGTGCACGATACCGATGAGTCGGCGCGCATGCTGTTGCTGTGCACCGGAACCGACGACGCGCAGGCGCGGCTGCGGGCGGGTGAGGCGGCCAGTGCGGTCCTGCTCGCCGCCACCGCGCTCGGGCTGGCGACCTGTCCGCTCAGCGAACCGCTGGAGCTGCCGGAGTTCCGAGACCGCATCCGCCACGACATCCTGGGCGACTTCGGCTATCCGCAGTTGATCATTCGCATGGGCTGGGCGGCGACCAGCGGCGCGGCGGTGCCGACCACGCCCCGACTGCCGCTGGACGAGGTCCTGCATCCCCTGGACGAGCCACTGGGATCGGTGGACTCGACCACCCGGTGACCGCCGCGCGCGGTAGCACCCGAGTTCCGAGAGAGGTGATCGGCGATGTCCGCCAGTTCGGCACTGCCGCTTCGCATATGGCGGCTGCGGCCGTGGGCGACCAATCCGCTCATGCGGTTCTCCGACCGCTGTGAGAGTTCGGTCCGGATCGTGGCCGTCGCCATCGCCCTGGCCGCCGTCCCGCTGGCGGGTGCCGCGGGCACCGTGAGCTATACCGAGACGGCCGAACGCCTCGCCGTGGAGAACGCGGGCAAGATCGAGGTCCCGGCGACCCTTGTGGGCGACCCGCACCCGGCGGCGGCCGCCAGCCGCGCCGATACCGGCCGTTTCGAGGCGACGGTGCGCTGGGCGTACGACGGCCGGTCCGGAACCACGACGGTCCCGGTGACG
>NZ_JASCXP010000439.1:0-6209 GCF_030010695.1 Nocardia sp. CC201C | reverse complement strand
GTGGAGTCGGTGCGCGAACGGGGCTACAGGGACACCACGGTCGCCGACGTGGTTCGCCGCGCCCGCACCTCGCGGCGCACCTTCTACGAGCACTTCACCGGCAAGGAGGACTGCTTCATCGCGGTCCTCGAGGAGTGGAACCAGCGCACCATCGCGCGGATCTACGCGGCCGTGGACGTCGCCGCCCCGTGGCGGGTGCAGATCCGGCAGGCCGTGCGGGCGTGGATCGACTCCACCGAGGAGGACCTAGCCATCAGCCTGGTCTGGATCCGGGAGTCGCCCGCACTCGGCGAGGGCGCGCACCGGCAGCATCAGATCGAGGCCGAAGCCTTCATCACCCTCATCCAGAACCTCACCGCCTCACCGGAATTCCAGGCCGCCGACCTGCATCCGCCCACCCGGCAGATGGCCACCATCCTCTACGGCGGTTTCCGGGAGCTGATCGCCACCACCATCGAGGCGGGGGAGCCGGTCACCGGCGTCATCGACGTGGCGGTGGACACGGCACTCGCCGTCATCGGCCCGCGCGTCCACCCGCCGGACTGAACGCCAGGTCACAGCGGGCGGCGAAATATCGCGGGACCCTCGCGGCGTTGCCCCTCCTATGCCCTTCGCACTGTCGATCCTCGATCTCGCGACCATCGCGCGCGGCCAGTCGGCCCGCGACAGCTTCGACAACAGCGTCGCCCTGGCCAGGGCCGCCGAACGCAGCGGGTATCGCCGGGTCTGGTACGCCGAGCACCACAATATGAAGTCCATCGCCTCCAGCGCGACCAGTGTGCTCATCGGCCATGTGGCGTCCAAGACCGAGAGCATTCGGGTCGGCGCGGGTGGCATCATGCTGCCGAACCATTCGCCGCTGGTGATCGCCGAACAGTTCGGCACCCTGGAAACCCTCTACCCGGGCCGCATCGATCTCGGACTGGGCCGGGCGCCCGGCAGCGACCAGACCACCATGCGCGCCCTGCGCCGCGACCACTCCTCCGCGGACTCCTTCCCCCAGGACGTGCTGGAACTCCAGGGCTACCTGAGCGGCGACTCCCGCATCCCCGGCGTTCAGGCGGTTCCCCGCGCCGAAGGCATTGTCCCCCTCTACATCCTGGGCTCCTCCCTCTTCGGCGCCCAGCTGGCCGCCCACCTGGGCCTGCCCTACGCCTTCGCCTCCCATTTCGCCCCCGACGCCCTGCACCAGGCGGTCACCGTCTACCGCGACACCTTCCGCCCCTCCGAGCAGCAGCCCGAACCGTACGTCATGGCCGGTGTGAACGTCTTCGCGGCCGAGGACCACGACGCGGCGGTCGAGCAGCAGACCATCGCCTACCGCGCCCGCACCCGTGCGATGATCAAACGCGGCGCCGCCGGCCACGACTTCACCGACGCCGAGATCGACGCCTTCCTGGCATCCCCTAACGGCCGCCACCTCGCGGCCATGACCCAGTACACCGCCGCCGGCACCCCTGCCGAGGTGCAGTCGTACCTGCAGGAATTCGCCGCCGACATCCAGGCCGACGAACTCATCCTCGCCCACCACGCCACACAGATCGAAGATCGTATCCGGTCGGTGGAGCTGACCGGACGGACGAATGCGGAATCGCCCGCTGCGGTGGCCTCCTCCTGAAACGGGTCACCGTCGGATCATGCGTTCGCGGGAGTGACCGGACGGCTGTGCGGCGATCCAGCGCCCGGTTGATCTCCTCAACGTGTCTCTCCGCGCTTCTCCCGGTCGGCGGCGAGTTGGAGTTCCAATAGCAGTCGATCCGCCGGGTCGTCGAGATCCATGTGGAGGATATGTGCGGCTCGGCGTAGGCGGTAGCGCAGGGTGTTCGGGTGGATTCGCAGCAGGCGTGCCGCCGTGCGTACATCGCCGTGGCAGCGGAGATACTGTTCGACGCTGTCGCGTAGTTCGGCGGAATAGCGGGCGTCGTAGTCGATGACGGTGTCCAGGCGCGGGTCGCGCAGTTGCGGGTTGTTCGTTATGAGGGTGAGGATTTCGCCGAGGAGGACGGTGGTGCGGGAGCGGGCGAGGGTGGTCACCTGTTCGGTGTGGGGGAGGGCGGCGGTGCGGTCGAGAACGCGGTCCACCTCGGCGCGGGCGCGGGCGACGTCGGCCAGCCCGGCGACGGGGGCGCTGATGGCGGCGCGCAGGGGAGAGCCCGATTGCTCCTCCAGGCGCAGGATGATCTGGCGGGTCCACGACTCGACGCTGTCGATCGAATGGTGTTCGGGGAACAGCACATAGGGGCGGCTGTCGATCACCGTGGTGATGCAGTCCTGTCGGAAGCTGCTGGCATGGAGACGCAGGGTGACGGCGGCGCGGCGGATGGCGGCGTCGTCGGGGCGGGTGCGGTCGGCGCAGCTGAAGCCGACCACCGCGCCGCTGCCCTCGGCGGCGATGCCGAAAGTAGCCGCCACGGAGGGGATGTCGACATCGCCGCCGTGCTCGCCGAAGAGCCGCTGGATGAGCAGGGTGTCCGTGCTGGGCGCGTGCCGGGCCCGCCACAGCACCCGGGCCGCGATGGCGGCCGCCCCGCGCAGGACGTCGGCGCAGTCGGCGGGCAGCGCCGCGGCGGCCTCCTGCACCCAGATGGTGCCCAGCGGCTCCGGTCGATCGCCCGGACGTCCGTGTGCGCGGATGCCGATGGCCAGGCGGCCCCGGGTCTCCCATTCGCCGTTGGCCGGCACCTCCACCACGTCGCCGGAGCTGTGCAGCCGTTCGAAGACGTGCGTGCGCTGCAACCAGCGCAGGTAACCCGGCGGCCCCTGCCTGCCGAGGACCGAGAGTCGCCGCACCGGGTCGGCGTCCTCGGTGCTGTCGGCGGAATAGGCCAGCACCCGGGACTGCTCGTCCTCGATCGAGACCAGACCACCCGTTGATTCCGCGACGGTCTGCGCGAGCCCGAAGAGATCGGTGTCGGGCGTCAGCGCACCGGGCGCACCGGCCGAATGGGGCGTGCCGCCCGCGCGAATGATGCGGTTGACCAGCGCGTGCACCATCTCCCAGCGCGCCTGCGGGTTGACGCTGACCAGTGCCACACCGGCGGCGCGGGCGGCGGCGCGCACATCGGGCAGGGTGTCGGCGTCCTTGATGAAGACCGCGCGCGGCCGCAGCTCGACGGGGCAGCCGTCTGAGAGCAGCTCGAGCCAGCGGACGGCGTCCTCGATGCTCGCGCTGACCTGGAGAAACAGGTGTGGCAGCGCACGGGCGGGTGGGGGTTCTGCGGTCAGGTCGCCGGTATCCAGGAAGGCGACCGAACCGATGCCGACCGCGGTGCCCGCGGGGGCATCCACGAGTTCGGCGACGGCATCGGTCAGCGCGGACAGCAGCTCGGCCAGGGGAATGGAACTACGCACGGCTGCCATCCAGCGATAGTCGCATGCTCATCCTCGTCATCGCATCGAACGAAATCCTCTGTCTCATTTCATCCGATCGGCCAATCACAGGGGGGCGGTTTTCGGGTTTATTGCTCGACATGGACGCGATCACCACGGTGCCCGCACCGACCAATGAACCGGTGAATCAGTACGCGCCGGGCAGCCCCGAGCGGGCCCGCCTGCGCACGGCGCTCGACACGCTGTCGGCCGAGCCCACCGACATCCGCCACGTCATCGACGGCGTGCATCGGACCGGAGGCGGAGAGCGTGTCGATGTGGTGCAACCTCATCGGCACGCCGCCGTACTCGGTACGCTGACCACGGCGAACGCGGCCGATGCGCAGGCGGCCGTCGACGCGGCCACGGCCGCCGCGCCCGCGTGGCGGGAACTGCCCTTCGACGAACGCGCGGCGGTCTTCCTGCGCGCCGCCGACCTGCTGGCCGGTCCCTGGCGCGAAACCATCGCCGCCGCAACCATGTTGGGCCAATCGAAGACCGCCTACCAGGCCGAGATCGACGCACCCTGCGAACTGGTGGACTTCTGGCGGTTCAATGTGCACTTCGCGCGGCAGATCCTGGCGGAGCAGCCCAATTCCGCGCCGGGGGTGTGGAACCGGATGGACCACCGGCCCCTGGAAGGGTTCGTCTACGCCGTGACGCCGTTCAACTTCACGGCCATCGCGGGCAATCTGCCGACCGCCCCCGCGCTCATGGGCAACACCGTGGTGTGGAAGCCCTCCGTCACCCAGGCCGTGGCCGCCTACCACACCATGCGCCTGCTCGAGGCCGCCGGACTGCCGCCGGGCGTGATCAATCTCGTGCACGGGTACGGCCCCGAGGTCTCCGAGGTGACGCTGCACGATCCGCGGCTCGCCGGCATCCACTTCACCGGCTCCACCAGCACCTTTCAGCACCTATGGCGCGAGGTTGGCAGCCGCATCGAGCGCTACCACGGCTATCCGCGACTGGTCGGCGAGACCGGCGGCAAGGATTTCGTGCTCGCCCACCCCTCCGCCGACCCGCAAGTCCTGATCACCGCGCTGATCCGCGGCGCGTACGAATACCAGGGGCAGAAGTGCTCGGCCGCCTCGCGCGCCTTCGTCCCCCGTTCGCTGTGGGCACGCATGGGTGACGAGCTGATCGGACGGATCGGCTCGCTGGCCTACCGGGATATCACGGACTTCACGAATTTCGGTGGGGCCGTGATCGATCGCCGTGCCTTCGACCGCAATGCCGCCGCCATCGAGCGGGCCAAGGCCACCGCCGGACTGACCATCGCGGCGGGCGGCACCTACGATGACAGCGTCGGCTACTTCATCGCGCCGACCCTGCTGCTCGGTGACGATCCCACCGACGCGGCCTTCGCCACCGAGTACTTCGGACCGATTCTCGCCCTGCACGTCTACGACGACAGCCGCGCCGACTCCTTCGACGAGGCAGTGCGGATGGTCGACTCCGGCAGCGGTTACGCGCTCACCGGGGCGATCCTCGCCCAGGACCGCCACGCCATCGACAAGGCCAGCGCGGCTTTGCGTTTCGCGGCCGGGAACTTCTACGTCAACGACAAGCCCACCGGTGCGGTGGTTGGGCAGCAGCCGTTCGGCGGCGCACGCGCGTCGGGCACCAACGACAAGGCCGGATCGCCGCTGAACCTGCTGCGCTGGACCTCGCCGCGCTCGATCAAGGAGACCTTCGTCCCCGCCCGATCGCACGAGTATCCGCACCAGCGACCGGAATCCGAGGAGGGACGATGAGCATGTCGCGCAATCCGCTGCGACCGGCGCTGCTGGCCGCCGCGCGTTCGGCGCGCCTCGAGCAGGCCGTCACCCGCATGCCGGTGACCCGCGGCCTCGTCGACCGCTTCGTCGCGGGCGACACCACCGCCGCCGTGCTGGCGGTGGTGCGGGCACTGCGGCAGCAGCACCGCTCGGTCACCGTCGACCATCTCGGCGAGGACATCACCCGCCCCGAACAGGCCCGGCAGGTGGTGCGCGAATACGAGACGCTGCTGCGCGCCCTGTCGGAACTCGGGTCCGATACGCCGGACGACCGTCCGCGGCCACTCGAGGTGTCGGTCAAGCTGTCGGCCCTCGGCCGGTCGCTGCCCGGTACCGGGCAGGACACCGCCCTCGCCCACGCCCGCACCATTGTCGAGGCCGCCGCCGCGCGGGGCATCTGGGTGACCTTCGACGCCGAGGACCACACCACCACCGATTCCACCCTGGCCATCGTGCGCGAACTGCGCCGCGACCACCCGGACACCGTGGGCACGGTACTCCAGGCGTATCTGCGCCGCACCGAGGCCGACTGCGAGGAGTTCGCCGACGCGGGCGCGCGCATCCGGCTGTGCAAGGGCGCCTACGACGAACCCGCGACCGTCGCCCACCGCGGCCGCCGCGACGTCGACGCGGCCTACCTGCGCTGTCTGCGAATCCTCATGGCGGGCAAGGGGTATCCCATGGTCGCCACCCACGATCCGGCCCTGATCGGGTCGGCCGCGCTGTTGGCCACCACCGCGCGGCGGGGCACCGACGACTTCGAATACCAGATGCTCTACGGCGTGCGCGCGGACGAACAGGCCCGGCTGACGGGACTGGGACAGCGGCTGCGGGTGTACGTGCCCTTCGGCGACCAGTGGTACGCCTACTTCGTGCGGCGCCTGGCCGAGCGGCCCGCCAACCTCATGTTCTTCCTGCGGGCGGCAGCACCGCGGAAGTGAACCGACCCGGCGCGGTGCCGCGTGACCCGACGCCAAGACCGCCGCACCCACCGGGATCGGCGACCCCGCGCGGGGGGCAGGATTGCACGCGCGCCGGCATGGCCAATGGTGACCCCCC
>NZ_JASCXP010000438.1:0-6220 GCF_030010695.1 Nocardia sp. CC201C | reverse complement strand
CATTCGCCTGCCGCCCACCGTGATTGGAGCAGTAGATGCCGTCGACCCCGCCGTCCACCGCGCGGCGGGCGTCGTCAGGGTGGCAGATGCCTTTGACGATGAGCGGCAGCTCGGTGAGCGACCGCAGCCACGGCAGATCGTCCCAGGTGAGCGGATTGCCGAAGAGCTGGATCCAGCGCAGGATGGCGGCCTGCGGGTCCTCCTCGGGGGTGCGGTCCAGTCCGGCGCGGAACACCGGATCGGTGAAGTAGTTGGCTAGGCAGTGCCCGCGCAGTTGCGGGAAGTTGCCGGTGGACAGATCACGCGGCCGCCAGCCGGTGACCCAGGTGTCCAGGGTGACCACGATGCCCCGGAAGCCCGCCTGCTCGGCCCGGCGCACCAGGCTGGCGGCCAGTTCGCGGTCGGTGGGCGTGTACAGCTGGAAGAAGCCGGGCGTGGCGCCGAATTCGGCGGCGACCTGCTCCATCGGGTCGACGGTCAGGGTGGAGGCCACCATCGGAACGCCGGTGCGGGCCGCCGCGCGGGCGGTGGCCAGATCGCCGTGCCCGTCCTGCGCGCACAGTCCGATCACGCCGATCGGAGCCAGGAAAACCGGTGCGGGCCAGGTGGATCCGAACAGCTCGACGGACAGGTCGCGCTCCTTGGCCCCCACGAACATGCGCGGCACGAGCCCCCAGTGATCGAAGGCGGAGACATTGGCGTCCTGGGTGCGCTCATCGCCCGCGCCGCCCGCCACATACGACCACACCGAAGGCGGCATGGCCGCGCGCGCCCGATCCCGCAGCTCCGCGAAACTCACCGGCAGCGGCGGCACCACACCGCGCAACCCGTTGAAGTAGATCTCGTTCTGGTAGTCCCCGAACGCCATGGCCGACTGCCCGCCTTTCCGATGCGAACTCTCTCTGTGCTCGACGAGAGTGCAATACTGGGCTCCCACAGCGGTCCACGTGCAGGAAATCCACGCGAGAACGGTAGTGAATGCAGGATCATTGCGAACCGATCGGTGAGGATGAGCTCGCGCTCATCCACGCCCTGCAATTGCGCCCCCGCGCCTCCTGGACCGAGCTCGGCGCGGTCCTGGGCGTCGACCCGGTCACCGCCGCCCGCCGCTGGAGTCGGCTGCGGGCGCGCGGGGCGGCCTGGGTGACGGTGTCCCCCGGACCGCGCCTGCTGGACCGGATCACCGTTGCCTATGTCGAGATCGATTGCGCCGCAGGCGAAGCCGCCACGGTGGCGGCGCGGTTGGCGACGCATCCGCATATGGTGACCATCGAGCGCACGGCCAGCGCCCAGCGGCTGTTCACCACCGTGGCCGCCGCCGATCTGGCCGCCATGTCGCGCTACACGCTGGACATCCTGCCGACGCTGCCCCACATCAGTGCGGTGCACGCCAGCCTGGTCACCCACATGTTCGCCGAGGGCGGCGACTGGCGCATCGACGCCCTGGATCCCGCGCAGCGCACCCGGCTCACCGCACCGCCCGCCCGGTCACCGGCCGATCGCGACCGCTCCCGGCTCACCGAGGTCGATCGCGCCCTGCTGGGCCTGCTGGCCCGCGACGGCCGCACGCCCTACGCCGAACTGGCCGCCGCCCTCGCGGTCAGCACGTCCACGGTCAAACGCCGGGTCGACGACCTCACCGGACTCGGCCTGTTCCGCTTCCGCTGCGATTTCGCCCGCCCGCTCGGCGGCTGGCCGGTCGCGGTCACCTTCCGCGCCACCGTTCCCGCCGCGGACCTCCCCCGTATCGGTCACGCCGTGGTGGCACTCCCCCAAACCCGCAACTGCGCCGCCACCACCGGCACCCACAACCTGCTCGTCCAGGCGGGCCTGCACACCATGAGCGATGTGCTGCGCTTCGAGAACACGCTCACCGCACTGCATCCCGCCATGACCATCGCCGAACGCGTCATCACCCTGCGCCACGACAAACTCCTGGGCCACCTGCTGGACCGCCACGGCCGCACCGAATCCGTGGTGGCGGCCGACATCTGGTCCGAACCCGGTGCCTGAATCGACGGTCAGCGCGGACGCCGGGCGACGACGGCGAAGTTCAATGGAACGCGCGGCGCGCCCGCGGGCAGCGTCCAGCCTTCCGGGCAGGCGACGAGTTCCGGGAAGGCGTGCCAGTCCATGTACGGCAGTTCGCGCAGCGACTCCAGCACGAGCCCGGCGTCCAGCAGGGCCGTGACGATCTCCTGGAGGTCGTGCCGCCACTCGTGGTTGGTCGCGTGCGCGATCCGCCCCGCCGAACCCGGTGTGTAGCTGCCCGAATCGGTGTAGGTCTGTACGCCGCCGCCGGACAGATAGTCCTCGCTGATCTCCCAGGGTTCGAAGCCGAGCGCCCCGAGCAGCGGATGGTCGTCGCGGATGAGGAACACCCCGCCCGGTTCCAGCAGATCGTGGACGGATTGCGCCCACGCGTCGAGCTCCGGCAGCCACACGATGGTTCCGGCGCTGGTCACGATGGTGCTGAAGCGCCGGTCGAGCAGTGCGGAGGCGAATCGCGCGTCGCCCTCCACCCAGGTGATCTCGCGCCCGTCCGCCGCCGCGATGCGGGCGGCGTGGCGCAGCGAGTTCGGCGACAGATCCAGACCGTGGACGTCGACCGCCCCGAGCCGCGCCCAGGAGACGGTATCTGTGCCGATATGGCATTGCAGGTGCAGCAGCGACCGATCCCGGATGCCGGTCTCCGGGAGGTGCGGGGCCAGGACGGACAGATCGTTGCGCACCACCGTCGAGATGCGGGTCGGATCGTTCAGGAAGCCGTCCACGTCGTACATGCCCGAGCGCGCGTGCACGTCGGCGCGGTCGTCCCAGTTCGCCCGATTGTCGGCTATCGCGGTGTCATCGGCTATGGCGGTGTCATCGGCTGCCGCGGCGGCATCATGCATGCCGTCCGGTCTACTACCGCGGGTGGCCGTCGCACCACTGAATTTCGGCGACCTGGGCGCGCACCTCGTCGACGTGTTCGCCGCAGCCGGCCCACGTCGTCTTGCCACACGTCTCGCACGGCACCGGGTAGCACATGGATTCATCTCCTCACGTCGGCCGAGTCGAGCATACCGGCGGCATACCGGCGGTTCGCCGGCCGCACCTCCGGCTACGAGCGCGGATGCCCGGTTCGCGCACTCTGCTACATTCGCCGGGCCGTGGTGTTCGGGAAACCGGTGTGGAACCGGTGCGGCCCTCGCCACTGTGATCGGGAGCGACGAATCGTTCCGGGCGACACGGTCGTCCGGAGCCACTGGGGCCCGGCCCTGGGAAGGTGGATTCGCCGCGCGACACCCGTCAGCCAGGAGACCGGCCACGGCGCTGCAGTACCCGTTCCACGAGGACCTGGAAGGCGGTCGTCTTGACCACGTTTGTTTCCGCGCGCCTGCGGATCGGCGCGTTGCTCGCCGGTGCCGTCGCGCTCGCCGGGTGTGCGCCCGCGGCCGACACCGCTGTCGGCGACGCCGCTGTCACGCGCGTCAACTGCGGTATCGATATCGGCGTCGATGCGCCGCCGCAGCGCATCTATGCCGCCTATCAGCCGTCCATCGAGATCGCGCACGCCCTCGGGGTCACCGACCGCCTGGTCGGGACGGCCTTCCTGGACGCGGCGGTGCTGCCCGAATACCGGGACGCGCAGGCGAGCGTCCCGTACGTCGAGAAGCTGCCGAGCCGGGACGAATTGCTGTCCCAGCAGCCCGATTTCGTGCTCTCCGGCTACAACGGGGTGTTCGCGAAATCCGCCCAGGCCAGCGTCGGCACCCGCGCCAGCCTGCACGAACTCGGGGTGCGCACCTGGGTGCTGAGTCCGCTGTGTCCGAGCGCCGACGGACTGGCGGACGAGGCCATCGACCCCGCGACGGTGCGATTCGACAACGTGTACGCGGATCTGCGCGATCTCGGCGCGCTGTGGGGTGTGCCCGAACGCGCCGAGCGGGTGGCGACCGATCTGCGCGACCGGATCGAGGCGGTGCGCGCGACGGTCGCGGGAGCCGAACGCCCCCGGGTCGCGGTGGTGACGCCCAAGGACGACGGTTCCTATACCGTCGCGGGCGGCATCGACTTCGTCACCCGGATCATCGAGGCCGCAGGCGGGGTGAACGCCTTCGCCGACCTGACCGCCCGCCGCAATGTGCCGATCGGCGCGGAGGAGATCATCGCCCGCGATCCCGACATCATTCTGACCAGTCTGTGCTGCCGGGCCGACTACACGCGCGCCGACGGGCAGGCGCAGGCCGACACCCTCACCGGCAATCCGGCCTTCGCCAATCTGACCGCGGTGCGCGCGGGTGCGGTGCACCCCTTCCTGTTCGCCGATCGGGCGGCGGGGGTGCGGATCGCCCACGCGACCGAACTGGTCGCCGAGTTGATCCACCCCGATCTGTTCGGGCGGTGAGTCGCGGTCTGCGCGGCGTCGGCATGCCGGTGGCCCTCGCCGCGCTCGCCCTGGTCTGCCTCGCCTCGCTGCGGGTCGGGACGCATCCGCTCACCGTCGATCAGGTGGCGGCGGCGTTCACCGACTTCCGGGGCACCGACGCGGATCGGGTGGTGCGCTACATCCGATTGCCCCGCACGGTGGCCGGACTGCTGGCGGGTATCGCGCTCGCCCTGGCCGGGGCCGTCATGCAGGGGCTGACCCGCAATCCGCTCGCCGGACCCGGACTGCTGGGCATCAATTCGGGTGCGTCGCTGGCCATCGTGATCGCCATGGGCGTGCTCGGTCTGAGCGCGCCGGGCGGGGTCGTGTGGTTCGCCTTCCTCGGTGCGGCCGTCGCGGCGGTATTCGTCTATACGCTCGGGTCGCTCGGCTTCGGCGGTGCCACCCCGGTGAAGCTGGCCCTGGCCGGTGCCGCGTGCGCCGCGCTGTGCGGTTCCATCACCACCGCCGTCACGCTGCTGGACCGCACCACCTTCGACAACTTCCGGTTCTGGGTGGTGGGTTCGCTGACCCGCGCGGATCTCGAATCCGTCTGGGCCATAACGCCGTTCATCGCTGTCGGGACCGTGCTCGCGGTGGCGGTGGCGCGCTCGCTCAACGCGCTCGCCATGGGCGAGGATATGGCGCGCACGCTCGGCACGCGGCTGGTCACGGTGCGCGCCGTCGGCGCGGCGGCCGTGGTGCTGCTGGCGGGTGCCGCGGTGGCCATCGCCGGACCCGTCGCGTTCATCGGCCTGGTGATCCCGCACATCGCGCGGGCCCTGGCCGGACAGGACTACCGCTGGATCCTGGCCTGGTGCGCGGTGCTCGGCCCGACGCTGCTGCTGGCGGCGGATGTGCTCGGGCGCGTGGTCGCGCGCCCGCAGGAGATCCAGGTCGGCATCATCACCGCCTTCGCGGGATCGCCGTTCTTCCTCTATCTCGTCCGCAATCGGAAGGTCGCGACACTGTGACGCCCATCCGATCCGCGACACCGACCCGACCCGCGACACCGACTCGATCCGCGGTGCTGCCGCCGGGCACCGTGCTACTGCGCGCCCCCGGCGGACGAGTAGCCCTGCGCGTACATCGCCGTTCGGCCCTGCTCACCGCGCTGTGCACGGCGGCCGCGCTGGCCGTGGCGGCGTGGTCGCTCACCGTCGGCCACTTTCCGCTCACGGTCGGCGATGTGCTGCGGGTGCTCGGCGGCGGCGGCACCCTCATCGAATACGACGTGGTGGTGCGGGATCGGCTGCCCCGCGTGCTCACCGGGCTCTGTGTCGGGGCCGCCTTCGCGGTCTCCGGCGCGATCCTGCAACGCATCGCGACCAACCCGCTGGTCAGCCCGGAGATCATCGGCATCAACACGGGTGCGTCGCTGGGCGCGCTGGTGGTGAGCGTGGTGCTGGGCGGCTCGGGCGCGGTGCTGGTCGGCGGCGCGCTGGCGGGATCGCTGCTCGCCATGGCGCTCATCGTGGCGGTGGCGACCACCAACGGGCTCGACGGCTATCGGCTCGTCCTGGTCGGCATCGGCGTGACGGCCATGCTGTCGGCCGCCATCTCCTTCGTGCTCACCCGGGCGAACATCTACGAGGCGCACACCGCGGCCCGCTGGCTCACGGGCAGCCTCGCCAATCGCGACTGGAGTCATGTCGTGCTCGGGGTCGCCGCGCTGGCGGTGGTGACACCGCCGCTGCTGGTGCTGGCCCGCAGCCTGCGGCTGCTCGAACTCGGCGACGAGTTGGCGGCCACCCTGTCCGGGCGTCGCGGACCGCATCGCACCACCCTGATCGTCCTCGCCGCGGTGGC
>NZ_JASCXP010000437.1:0-6245 GCF_030010695.1 Nocardia sp. CC201C | reverse complement strand
CCGCCCGATGCCGCGGTGCCGCCCGCCCGAGCGGGGTCACTCGCCAGCGGCGGGCCGAGCGGTTCGGGGAAGACGGTCTCGCGGCCGGACCCGGTACCGCCTTCGTCACTTCCACGGCTCGGCTCCGGACGACCGCCGGGATGTGGCTCCGCGATAGGTCTGGCCTGGTCGGAGTCTCCCGCCCGCGCGTTGTGGTCACCGCCGGTCGGCTCCGCCGTGCGGCGCGGTGGCGACGAGTGGCTCTCCCCGGCGAAGTCAGCCTCCTGCGGACGGCCGGGCGCACCGGCTCTCGTGCCGCCGCTTCCGGGCGTGCGATGTGACTCGGGGGCGTTCGTCCGCGCCGCGAGGTCTTCGATCCGGCGGATCAGTGTGCGCAGCAATGCGATTCCGGTGAGTACGCCGACGAGCGTGGGGAGTGCCCACGTCCAGACCGCCTGCGGACGGTCCAGTGCCGCCACCGTCGCCAGCACGCCGAAGGCCCCGAACAGGATGGATCCGAGCGGTCGGCGCACCCGTTCCAGCAATCCCGCACCGGCGGCCACGGTCACCGCGACCGCGCCCATGATGAGGTACAGCACGAGTTTGTCGCTGGTGCCGAAGGTGTCGATCGCCCACTCGCGCACCGCGTCCGGCGTGTGGTCGACCACCCCGGCCCCGACGGCGGCCAGCGGCGCGCTCTGCACCGCGACGATCGCGGCGAGCAGTTCGGCCGCGCCGAGGATCGCCCCGGCCGCCACGATGCCACTCGCTACCCGCAGTTCCCGTTCGGCCACGCCTCCGACCCTACTGCCGGTACGAGCCGCTGAGCTGCGGCAAGCTATGACATTCCGGTGACGTCGCGGCCGGGGGTGGAGTGCCGGATTCTGGCGCGAAGATGGGGTCGGGATCGAGCATGAACGTGCGCTCCGGGGCAGAGCACGCTCGACCCCGGGCGTGTAGGTATGAGCTGGGACTCGGGCGTGTAGGTCCGCTCGAACTCGGCAATGCAGGCGCGCTCAGAGTTGGGCGTGTAGGTGCGCTCGGGCGCGGTAGCGCGCTCGGGTCGGATCCAGCACGCGCGGCGCGAATCTGTGCCGGGCGATACGTCAGGTCAGGGCGATACCGGTCTAACCGCTCTCCCGCGCCCGCCGCACGTACAGTCGCTGGCTGGCCCGCGCGACCAACTCGCCGTCGGCGTCGACGATGCGCGCTTCGTGTTCGGTCTCGGATTTGGAGCCGTCGGCGGTCCGCTCGCGGATTACGTCCACCAGCACGCGCGGCATCTCCATGGTCGCGTACACCGTGCCACGGCCGGGCCGCACGAAGTCGATCTCGGCGGTGGTGTTCCACACCCGGTACGCGCCGCCGAGCTGCCCCTGCGCCATCATGCCGAAGAAGGGATCGGTCATGGCGAACAGCGACCAGCCGGGTGCCGCGCCATTGTGGTTGGAGTTCCAGCGCCGCACCCGCAGGCGCACGGTGACCGAGGTCCAGTCGTCGGCGAACGGCTCCACGTGGACGCCCAGAAACAGCAGGGGCGGAGCGAGATTCATGACCTTCGCGAGCCGACGCGGAGTCAGCAGCCGTGCCGATATCCCGCGCTCCCCGAAACCGACCGTGCTCGAGCCCATTTCGGCAGTCTAGGTCGAGACCGGTCAGCGCGCGTCGCCTTTGTGCCGCTGGTAGTAGCGGGCAACGCGGGCCCGGTTGCCGCAGCGGTCGGGGGAACACCACTGGCGGCGCGGATGAGCGGGCAGGAAGAGCATGACGCAATCGTCTGCGGCGCAACGCTTCACCCGTGCGAGAGCGGAGTCGGTGAGAAGATCCACGGCGGCGTCGGCCAAGGTCGCGGCCAGGTGGGCGGTCGGGTCGCCGGTGCGGCGCGGGGCGGCGGTGAGGGTCGCACCGTTCCAGTCCAGCCGGCGGACGGCGGGTGCGGCGGATTGCGCTTCGTACAGTCCGCGCAGCGCCGCCGCCGGGGGACGGCGTTCGCGCAGCAGGGCGTCGAGTATGACGGCGGTGTGCTCGCGGACGGCCCGCACCGCCGCCAGTTCGGCAGGTCCGGGATGCGCGTTCACCGCCTCCGGCAGCCGGTCGCCCTCCAGCCGCAACCAGTTCCCCAGCTGCTCCGGGGTTTTCAGCAGGTCACCGCCGACCGGCCGGGTGTTCACCAGGTCCAGGGCCAGTGGTTCGCCGATCAGCGGTTCGAGCTCCATCACTCCCTAATGCTAACTCAAGCTGTTGACGCATTAGCAGGCCAAGAGTTAGAACTAATGCATCATCACCGCGAGAAAGCATGTGAACAACGTGAACACCCACCCCTTGGTCCAGTACCGCGCTCTCACCGTCGACAACGTCGAGGTCCACTACCGCGAATCGGTCCCCACCCGCACCGACGCCCCCGCCCTGCTGCTCCTGCACGGCTTCCCCTCCGGCTCACACCAGTTCCGTCGCCTCATCGACCTGCTCGGCGACCGCTACCGCCTCATCGCCCCCGACTACCCCGGTTTCGGGAACACCGTCGCCCCAGCCGATTTCGACTACACCTTCGACCGTCTGGCCGACATCACCGAGGGCTTCATCACGAGTCTCGGCCTGACCCGTTTCGCCATGTACGTCTTCGATTTCGGCGCACCCGTGGGCTTCCGCCTCGCCACCCGCCACCCCGAATGGATCTCCGCCCTCGTGGTGCAGAACGGCAACGCCTACGAGGCCGGACTCTCCGACGGCGCACGGGATTTCATCGCCCTACGCCCCGACCAGGACGGCGCGGAGGCCACCATCCGCCAACTGCTCACCCTGGAAGGCACCCGAGGCCAGTACGAACACGGCGTCCCCGACCCCACCCTGCTGTCCCCCGACGGCTGGACTTTGGACCAGCACTACCTCGACCTCCCCGGCCGCAAGGAAGCCCAACTCGCCCTGGCCTTCGACTACCACTCCAATGTGGCCCGCTACCCCGAATGGCAGTCCTGGCTCCGCACCCACACACCCCCCACCCTCATCACCTGGGGCGCGAACGACCCCTTCTTCCCCGCCCCCGGCGCCCACGCCTACCGCACCGACCTCCCCGAGGCCGAACTACACCTCTTCGACACCGGCCACTTCGCTTTGGAAACCCACCTGACCGAGATCGCCCCGCTCATCGCCGACTTCCTCGACCGCGTCCACACCCCGGCCGTTCGGGGATGAGGGCACCATGCGAACCAGCCGCGCGACACCTCCGAAGCGGCACGCCCACCCGCGCACAGCCCCGACCAGGAGGCCCGCGCCGCCGACCGCCTGGTCGGCATCGCCATCGAATCCCAGCCGCGCCGGTCAGTCCCGCACCCGGGCCACGACGGCCTCGATGCCGACCAGCGCGGCGAGCTGGTCGCCGCTGAGCAATCCGGTCAGATGACGCGTGACCGCGGCCTCGTGCACCGGTGTCGCGTCCCGCAGTGCCGTCCGCCCCGCCTCCACGAGCACGACGTCGTCGCCGCGTCCGTCGCGCTCGCAGGGTTCGCGGGCGATCAGGCCGCGCTTCTCCATCCGCCCGAGCTGACGCGAGAGCCGACTGTGCGCCCAGCCCAGGTGCGCGGCCAGACCGCCCACCCGCACGCAGTCCAGCCGCGCGGCCAGCTCGGCGGTGGCGGCGAGCACCTCGAAATCCGGCAGTGAGAGGCCGGTGCCATGTTCGATGTCGCGCGCGATGGCGGCGTCGACCAGTTCGCGCATCCGGCGATAAGCAGCCCAGGCACCGGCCGCGGTGGCGTCGGCGGTCCGGGGCGGGGAGGTGGACGGGCTCATGCCGACCAGTCTACCAATCTTATTTACATGTAACGAAGATGCCGCTACATTCTTCGTTACACGTAACGAATATGAAGGCGGTAGTCGTGATCCTCAACCCATCACTCCTGTGCACCCACCCGTTCGCGCAGCGCGCCGGGGGTGCGGCATGATCGCGATCGTGCTCGCCCTGGGCGCCGCATTCGGCTGGGGTGCTTCGGATTTCATCGGCGGAATGAAATCGCGCAGGGTGCCGCTGCTGTCGGTGCTGATGATCTCCCAGGCCACCGCGCTGGGCCTGCTCGCGGTGGTGACCGCGGCCCGTGGCGCGGGCGTGCCCGAACCCGCCGCGCTGGGCTGGGCGGCCGCGGCCGGACTGGCCGAGACCCTGGCGGTGGCCGCGCTCTACCGCGGGTTGGCCGTCGGCACCATCAGCATCGTCGCGGCCGTCGCGGCCACCGCGCCCATGGTGCCGCTACTGACCGGACTGGTCCTGGGTGAGGTGCCGGGGCGAATCCAGTTGGCAGGACTCGTCTTCGCGGTGCTCGGCCTGGTCGTCGCCTCCGCACAGGGCCGGGGCGGCTCGGCCGGGCGGGTCCTACCCAGCGTCGGCTACGGCGCGCTGGCGGCGGTCGGATTCGGCTTGTTCTTCCTGGCCATGGACACCGCCAGCGCCCACGACATCGGCTGGTCATTGTTCGCGGCTCGCCTGACCGCCGTGCTCGCCATCGGCGCGGTCGTACTGGCGACCCGTCATCGAATCGCGGTGCCCACCAAGGAGATACCCGGCATCGCCCTGGTCGGCGTACTGATCGTGGCTGCGGACGCGCTGTACGCCACCGCCTCGACGCTGGGCGTGGTAGGGGTCGTATCGGTACTCGGCGCGCTGCACACCCTGGTCACCATGGCCCTGGCACGCCTGTTCCTCGGCGAACGGCTCGCCCGCACCCAACGCGCCGGGGTCGCGACCGCACTGCTGGGCGTGCTGGCCATCTCCGCGGGCTGACACCGCCGTGCGCGCGACGCTCCCCATGTGTCGCCGAACCGAAACTCCGGCGGCCGGTCGTCGTCGACGCGTTCGATGTAGGTCTCGGCAGCCCTGCTCTCGGTCGGCTCATATCCGGGAAGCATCAGATCCCCATACGTCCGCGGAGGCACATTGGACAGCGCACCCCGCCGCTGCCTACCCCGCACAACCCGAAACGCCCACCAACACCCCGCCAGCACCACGACCGGCAGGGCGATCATCAGGAGCAGCTCCATAATCGACGAGCCCAGCCCGGAGACCTGCCGCGCCATCAACATCACATACCGATGACCGAGTACCTCACAGAGTGCCGGACGACCGGATCTGAACGGACGCTCCGACCTCACGAAGAGGAGCCGCTAGGACCTCCATTTCGACCCGGGTTCCTTCCAGCCCCGTGCCACGGCTCGGAGAAGCCGTGTTCGACGACTACGCGACGCTGCGTTGCTCGTTCTACTACCGGCACGTGTACGACCTCCTCGGACGGACCGCCGTCCTCCTGCCGTTCTCGGCGGTCACGCACGTACCGCTCCAGCGGATGTTCGAGGCCGACCGCGTCTTCGTCCGCAGCGATACGAACTACAAGCTGTTCCCCGCTGATGTGCATGCGATCGCGGAGTTGGAGCATTGGGTCCGGACATATGACCAATACCGCGACGAGCTCGTCGTCGTATCCGAGGTCGTGAGCTTCGAGCGCGAGTACCGCTGCTTCTGCCGTAACGGCCGCTTCGTCTGCGGCAGCTCCTACCCCATCGAGCCGTACCTTCCCGTCCCCGATGATGTCCGCCGCTTCGCGGAGACCGCGGCGACACGACTGCTAGCCCATGGTTCCACCATGGTCACCGTCGATGTCGGCGTGGGCTGCGACGGCGCACTCCGCCTGGTCGAACTCGGCGGCGTGAACAGCTGGGGCATCTATGGCTCGAACGTCGCCGACTTCGTCGCCGCGATGGAAGCCGAGGCCCTGGCTCGCGCCGATGTGTGACGAGTAGGTCCCGGCGATGAGTCGCCCAGTAACACGACAGCTACCCCGTTCCGATGTGTCTGGCATCACCCATTCAGGAGGTTCGGGATGTTTTCTGCGAAGCGACTCGCCGCCGGTGCCGTCGTGGCCACCGCGACCGCGGCCACCGTGCTCGCCGGTGGTGGTATGGCACAGGCTGACGTGCCGGTATGGCAGGCCAACTGTCACGTGTACAACATCTTCAACACCGGTGGAATGTCCACCTGCGAGCTGCCGACCTGGCACCAGGTGAAGCTCACCTGCGTCGCGTGGCCGGTACCGTTCATCTACTGGAAGTACGGCCCGGCACACTACGGGCAGAACCAGTCCTGGGCCAGCTGCGATTCGCTGAACGCACTGGTGGGGATCGAGGTCATCCAGGCGTAGGTCACGCACCGTGGCCTACTCGGATGGTGTGCGGATGCCGCGCCCCCCCAAACCGGGGGCGCGGGCAAAGGGGCCGGAACG